>DATMJH010000442.1:0-25833 GCA_035554015.1 Mycobacteriales bacterium | reverse complement strand
TCAGCAAGGAGCGCCCCGAGCTCGCCGCCGCGGCACGACAGCGCCGGCAGCCGGACCTCCAGCGGCAGGGCGGCGGCGGCGAGCTCGGGGCGCTCCTTGCTGATGCCGCGCCGCGCGCTGGAGAACGCGCGGCCCAGCGCGACCGCGAGCAGGCTGGACGCCGCGTACGGCCGGTCGTTGACGTACTGGCCGAGGGTGAACGCCTCCGACCCCGGACCGGTGAAGCCGCGCACCAGCGCGATCGGGTCGACCTCCAGCAGCAGCGCTGCGGTGCAGCGGTCGTCCCGCGCCTCCGGGTAGAAGACGTGCGCCGTCCCGGTGGACACCTCGACCGACTGCGGGCGGGCCGGGTTCTTGTGCAGCAGGAAGCCCAGATCCGTCGCCGGTGCATGCGTGGTGGAGATGGTCAGGAGCACGCCGGAGTGTCGCGTACAGATTCCGTTCACGCACCGACGTTTCGACCCGACGGAGGCGGCTGCGGCAGTGGTGCCCGCTCGGGTCCACCTATCGCCTCCTACGCACCGCTCATCGGCGCAGGGCCGCGGGTACGACCGTCACCTCGTACGGCTCCGTCGCCGTCCACGTCTCGTCGTGGACTGCTCGGGCCACCTCCGTGTAGCGACCGTTTCGCAGCTCGAGCGCGAGAAGCGACGGGACACACGGATCGACGATCCAGTAGGAGACGACGCCCTCCTGCTCGTAGGCCCGCCGCTTCTTGACCAGGTCGCGCGCACGCGTCCCGCGGGACAGCACCTCCACGACCAGGAGCGGAACCGACTCGACCCGCACGGCGTCGAGCCCCTCGTCGTGGATGACGAGCAGGTCCGGCTGCAGCTGCCGCTTGGGCCCGAAGCGGACGTCCATCGGCGCCATCAGCAGGCGCAGGCCGGGCGGCAGGCTGCGACTGAGCAGGAGGAACAGCTGGCCGACGACGACCTGGTGGACCACCCGCGGGCTCGGGCTCACCAGGATCTCGCCGTCGAGCAGCTCGTAGCGGTTGCCGTCGTCCGGCATCGTGTCGAGGTCGGCGGCGGTGAACCACTCCTCAACCCGGTAGGTCGTCACGGGCGCCACGGTCGTCATGGTGCTCCTGATCCGTCGGCATGTCAGCACCGTCGCACTGTGAGCACGGCGAGGATCGGGCGTGGGCGGATCTGTGGACACGGCTCAGCGCATGCCGCCAGGACGTCTCCGTGCGGCCCCGGCGCCGACCTGCTCAGGGCAACAGGTCGGCGACCCGGACCCGTAGCGGTGCGGGCTCGGCGAGCTCGACGACGCCGGAGAACCGCCCCGTCTCGCGGTACACGGCGCCGTCGAGCGTGTGCGTCACGACGACCGGCGCCTCGAGCTCCACCCGCCAGAAGTGCGGCACGCCGGCTGCCGCGTACTCAGCCGGCTTGAGCCGGTCGGTGCGCTCGTTGCCCGGGCTCATCAGCTCGACGGCGATGACGACGTCGGCCGGCCTGAGGTGAGGGCGCGGCCGGCTGAGTGCTGACCGGCGGAACACCACCACGTCGGGGATCCGGTAGGTGCGGGAGTCGTAGTAGACGCCCGGGGCGGTGACGACGGCGAGATCGGGCGGGAGCTGGCCGGACAGCAGCGCAGCCAGGCGGAACCCGACGTACTGGTGCATCAGCTCTGGCGGCGGACTCACGAGCAGCGCGCCGTCGAGCAGCTCGTAGCGGTTGCCGTCGTCCGGCAGCTCATCGAGGTCATCGACCGTCCACCCGTCGGGGCGGAACGGAAGCGTCGTCACAGTCGCCACGGTCCTCCTCGCCGGACGCCATGTCACGACGACGCCGGCGTAGCCGCTACGACGGCGCCCGCGGCTTCGCGGCCTGGCCGCCCTGCGAGAGCTCGGCAGCGACGGCGTCGAGGAGCTCGTCGACCGGACGTGCGCGCTGGCCCGACGGTTCGCCACCGGACTGCGAGAGGGCGGTGCGGACGTCGTCAACGACGTCGTGCTGAACCAGGTGCTCATGGGGTGCCGGGCCGACGCCGACCGATCCGTCGCCGCCGTCCTGCGCGCCGCCACGACGTGGACGCGGGCGAACGCGGCTGCACGTCGCGCGGCGGCGCGGTCGGTCGTCAGCTCAGCGAGCGCACCTGCAGGTCCGCGAGCACGTCGGAGAGGACGTCGAAGTCGCCGTCGCGGTGGAGGAGCTCCACGCCGTGCCGGACGGCCACCACGGCGATGAGGCAGTCGACCAGACTTCGCACGGTCACTCCACCTGCTCGCGCGGCACGGTAGGCGGCGGCCGCGGCCGGAAAGTCGAACGAGGGGTGGACGCCCAGCACGGGCAGGCCGGCGACCAGCGTCTCGAGCATCGGGACGGTCGTCGGCCGTGCGCCGGCCAGCAGTTCCATGACGACCGGCTCGGTGACGGCGACGTCGTCCGGCCGCTCGCGCAGCAGTCGCGACAGCTGGCGAGCCGCGGGAGAAGAGGTGCCCCGCAGGTACTCGACCCAGATCGAGGTGTCGACCAGCAGCAGGGTCACGAAACGCCGGCGGCCCGGCGCATCTCGTCCAGATCGCCGTCCCAGCCGATGCCCTCCAGGGAGGCGAGGAACTCCGTCGTGAGCCGTGGCCCGGCCAGCCGGCGCAGCGCGAGGTCGACTGCCTCGCGCTTGGTGCGCAGGCCGTGCCTGCGCATCACCGTCGCCACCAGTTCGTCATCGATGTCGATGTTGGTGCGACCCATACACCAACGATACACCCCGGCGCGTCGACGCCCCGTCCGGACGAATGAGCTCGGCGCTGGGAGTCGAGCCGGAGGTCCGTTTGACGGCGCGTCGCGGGCGGAGCATCTTCCGCGCGGGGGGAGGTGAGATGGATCTCGAGTTGCGCAACCAGACCTATCGCCAGGTCGTGGTGCTCGGCCGCGTCCCGTCGGCGCGCGAGGTCGCCGCCGCCACCGGCCGCAGCCAAGCCGAGGTGCGCAAGGGGTGGCAGGAGCTGCACGAGGCCCACGCCCTCGTCCTGGACGCGACCGGGGCTGAGATCCGGATGGCGAACCCCTTCGCGGGCGTTCCGACCGCCTACCGGGTGCACGCTGGCGGGCGCTGGTGGTACGCCAACTGTGCCTGGGACGCGTTCGGGGTGTGCGCGGCGCTGCACGTGGACGGCAGGATCGAGACGTCATGCGCGGACTGCGGCGAGTCATTGGCCGTCGACGTCCGCGACGAGCGGCCCGATGACGTCGGCCTGCTGTTCCACTGCCTCGTCCCGGCCGTGCGCTGGTGGGACGACATCGGCTTCACCTGAAGCACGATGAACCTCTTCCGGTCGGAAGAGCACGTGGAGCGGTGGCTCGGCGGCCGGCCGCCCGGCGCAACTCTTGCCGTGACGACGCTCAGCGCGCTGGCGCACGCCTGGTGGGGCGACCGGCTGTCACCGGACTGGCAGCCTCACACGCGAGAGCAGAACCAAGCCATCCTCGACTCGCTCGGACTCGAGGACGACTTCTGGCGGCTGACCTGACTGCCGCCCTGACGCACCGAGCTGCCCGCCGGGTTGGGTCCTGGCGCTCTTCAGTCCCCGACCGGCGGCCAGTCGATCGCCTCGGCGATCTCGCCGGTCGTCATGCCGAGCACCGCGCTGGCCGGTCGGTCGGCGTGCCCGCCCTGCAGGTCGACGACGCGGACGTCGCGCGTCGTCCAGTCGAGGACCAGCAGCTCCCGCACGCCGTGGTCGCGGTAGAAGTCGAGCTTGTCGAACGTGCCGTCGTCGGGGGAGAGGATCTCGACGACGAGCAACGCGGTGTCGTGCCACACCTCGCCGGGTCGCGGGACGAGCCCCGCATCAGGGATGCGGTAGTCGTCGGGGCGGCCCAGGTTGAACGTGCCGGCGGCCTGCACGCCGAGCCGCCGCGCGGACGAGAGCAGCAGCTGCGCCAGGCCCAGCTGCGTTCGACCATGGTTGACGTGGGCGTCGGGTGCCGCGACGTACCGCCCCTCCCAGACCTCGTCGAACCGGTCGAGGCCGGCCGAACGCCGGCGCTCCAGCCAGGCCTCGACCTCGGGCGGGCGGGGACCTCGGATGATCGTCGTCACGGCGGCTCCTGGCACGGGCGGGACGGTAGGGCGACGGGCGAACGTCGAGCTCATCGTCGTCCACAGCCGCGGCGTTGTCTCTGCTCGAGACGCAACGTGACCGGGCGCTGACGACGCGGGCCAGGTCGAGGCGGGCGTCGCAGCGTCAGCGGCTGGCCTGCTGCTCGGCGTCGCGCAGGAAGTCGAAGAACAGCGTCCGCCAGCGGTCGGCGGCGTCGATGACCGGGAAGTGCCCGGACCCCTCGAACATCTCCACCCGCACCCGGCCGCCGGCGTCCCGGTAGCGCTCGAGCACGGTGCGGATCTGCGTCACCATCTGCTGCGGCGGGAACACCTCGGGACCGGGCCACCCCGGCACCTGCCCGGCGGCGCCGAGGCTCCCCATCTCCCAGGCCGACCCGTCGGCGATGACGATGTCCTCTGTCCCGTGCGTCCACAGCACGGGCGGCTTGGGGTCGACGTCGACCAGGCCGGACCAGTCGCAGTACCTGGGGGACAGCGCGTTGAGGACGCCCCTGGTGCCCGGGGCGACGCCTGGCCAGTTGTCCGACGTCGTCGCGTCACCGGGGTAGCCGTCGGCGCCGGTGGTCGAGAGCAGCACCTCGTCGACGTAGACGTCCTCCCGCTCCCGCGGCTCGGTGTGCCGCGGCGACCAGTAGGAGGTGCGCAGCACGTTGCGCGGTGAGAACGGCGAGTCCTCTCCCCGGTCGCCGGCGTCGAGCCGCGCGACGAAGTCGGGGCTGCCGGTGCCGCCGCCCGAGCCGGCGTGGTCCGGGAAGCACGGCGTGCCGTCCAGGTGGACGCCGCCGAAGCCGTAGGGCGACACCGGGTCGATGAGCGTGAGCGAGGCGACCGGCCGGTCCTGGGCGTACTGCGCGACGGCGGCGCCGCCGGTCGACCAGCCGGCCAGGTGCACCGGCCGGTCGATGCCGAGCGCCGACACCAGCGCCGCGGTGTCGTCCGCCCAGTCCCGCAGCCCGCGGTCACCGTGCAGCGGCTCGCGGTCCGACCGGCCGAAGCCGCGCATGTCCGGGGCGAGCAGCAGGTAGCCCTGCGGGGCGGCGGCCAGCAGGTCCTCGTAGAACCGTCCGGTCGACAGGTTCCCGTGCACCAGGACCACCGGCACGCCGTCCTGCGGGCCGGCTTCGTACACGTGCAGGGTGAGTCGCTCGGTCTGGACGGTGCGTGACCGGACACCTGGGCGAAGGTCCACGGGGCTCCCTGACGACGGGCGGACGGCGGGGCGGCCACCGTAACCGCGCGGGTGCCCGGGCCTTCGACAGCGCACGCCGGTGTCGGGCCAGGGTCGTCGACCCCGAGCCGCCACCGCGCTGCGCCCCGCCGGTACCCGCGCCGGGCGAGATCTGCAGTTCCGACACGCCCTGGTGTGTCGGAACTGCAGAGGATCTTCGTCAGTCAGTCTCGTGCGTCGCGTGTCGCAGCGTCGGAAGTGACCAGCCGGCCGGCCGGCCCTGGCTGTGGACAGCGCACGACCGGTGTCCGAGCATCACGGCAGCGTGTGACCGGTGAGGAGGTGCCGTGACGACGTCCGCCCAGACGCAGGCCGACCAGCGCGAGCTGCTCGCCTGGCTCGACGACCATGAGGCGCGGTACGAGGTCATCGACGGCGTGGTGCTGGTGAGCCCGCCGGACCGCTTCGCCCACGCCGACCGGGTCGCCGGTGTCCTGTCGGCGCTGCGCTCGGCAGCGCCGTCGGGCCTCTCGGTGGTCGGTCCGAGCTACGCCGTGTACTACGACGCCGGGTCGCCGAAGGACTTCGTACTGCCCGACGTCGTCGTCGCCCCCACCGAGTACTGCGGTGACGACGGCATCCGGGTGGCGCCGCTGCTCGTCGTCGAGGTGCTGTCACGCTCGACCCGCCGGCGTGACCGCGGCGAGAAGCGGGACATCTACGCCGAGCTCGGCGTGCCGCACTACTGGCTCGTCGACCCCGACCGGCACACCGGCACCGTGCTGCGACTGGCCGGCGCCGGCTACGAGCAAGCGGTGTCAGCTGTCGGTGAGCTGGTCGTCGACGAGCCCTTCCCGGCCCGAGTGCCGCTCTGAGCGGGAGGCCACCTCGGCGGCCGACGGCACCCGGCCGAGGACGACGATCTGCCGGTAGGTCTCCTGCCGCAGAGCCCGGTCCGCCGGTGTCATGCCGCGACCATGCACCCGCGGGCGCTGCTCGGCCAGCGGCTCCGGCCCCGCACAGCGGATCAGCAGATCGGTGGGCCGGTGCCCGACAGGCAGGGAACCGGCCCCGCAGGGCGAAACACGGACGCACCACCACTGTCCGAGGAGCCCACGCCCGTGCCGCGTCGCCGTCCCGCCCTGCTCGCCGTCCTCACCGCGCTGGCGGTCGCCGCACCACCGCTGGCGGCCGCGCCGGCCCAGGCGCAGGAGGCCGGCCCGAGCGCCCAGGTCATCCGCACGTCGTACGGCATCCCGCACGTCACCGCCGACGACCTGGAGTCGCTGGGCTTCGGCCAGGGCTTCGGGGCCGCCGAGGACGTCGTCTGCTCGCTGGCCGACACGCTGCTCACCGCCCGCGGCGAGCGCTCGCGCTGGTTCGGGCCCGACGAGCGGTACACCGACGAGGTCACGCTCCGGGCCACCAACCTGCAGGTCGACGCCTTCGTCACCAGCCTGCGGCAGCGCCAGGTCGTCGAGGCCCTGCTGGCCGACGACGTCCGCGGGCCGTCGGCGGAGATCCGCGAGATGGTGCGCGGCTACGTCGCCGGCGTGAACGCCCACCTCGCCGACGTGGGCGGGCCGGCCGGCGTCACCGACCCGGCGTGCCGTGGGGCGCAGTGGGTGCGGCCGGCGACCGAGATCGACCTCTACTACGGCATCTACCTCGCGAACCTGCTCGCGTCCGCCGGCGTGTTCGTGCCGCAGATCGTCGACGCCGACCCGCCGACCGCCGACGAGCCGGGACTCCCTGACATCCCCGTGTCGGCGGCGTCGGTCGACCGGGACGTGCTGCTCACGGCCCTCGGCCGCGACCCGGAGCGGGCGTTCGGCTCCAACGGCACGGCTCTCGGTGGCGACGCGACGACCACCGGTCGCGGCATGGTGCTCGGCAACCCGCACTTCCCGTGGAACGGCCGCTACCGCTTCACCCAGACGCACCTGCGCATCCCCGGCGAGTACGAGGTCGCCGGCGCCATGCTGCACGGCTCCCCGGTCGTGAACATCGGCTGGAACGAGGGCGTGGCCTGGACGCACACCGTGAGCACCGCCTTCCGCTTCACGCCGTACGAGTACCAGCTGGTGCCGGGCGCGCCGACGACCTACCTGACGCCCGGCGGCCCGAAGCAGCTCGAGCGCGACGTCGTCGAGGTGGTCGTGCGCAACGACGACGGCAGCCTCGGCACCGTGCAGGAGGACCTCTACCGCACCGAGGTCGGCTACGTCATCGAGGCGCCGGAGATCTTCCTGACCTGGTCGCCGGCCCAGCTGTGGGCGCTGCGCGAGGCCAACGCCGAGCACCTCAAGACGCTCGACGTCTTCCACGAGATGGCCAAGGCGCGCACCGTCGGCGAGCTCGCCGAGGCGCAGGACCGCACCGCCGGCATCCCGTGGGTCAACACGATGGCCGCCGACTCGGGCGGCGACGCGCTCTACGCCGACAACTCCGTGGTGCCGAACGTGCCCGACGAGCTCGTCGAGCGCTGCGCGACGCCGGTCGGCCGGGTGCTGTTCCAGCTCGCCGGGCTGCCGGGCCTGTCCGGCACGATGCCCGGCTGCGACTGGCTGACCGACGCCGACGCCGCCCGCCCCGGCATCTTCGGCCCCGCGAACCTGCCCGACACGACCCGGCGCGACTGGGTCGTCAACGCCAACGACAGCTACTGGCTGCCCCACCCGGAGCAGCCGCTGGAGGGATTCGACCGCATCATCGGCTGCGAGCAGTGCGTCCGCTCGCTGCGCACCCGGATGGTCTACCGCTACGTGATGGACCGGCTGGACGGCAGCGACGGCTACGGCGGGCCCGCCCTGTTCACGCACGAGCAGCTGCAGCGGATCCAGCACGAGGACCGCGTCTTCGCCGCCGAGCTGGCGCGCGAGGGCGACGACCTGCAGGACGTCTGCACGGCGGCCGGGGGTGGCGCGGCCTGCTCGGTGCTGGCCGGCTGGAACGGCCAGGACGACGTCGACAGCGTCGGCGCCCACGTGTTCCGCGAGTTCTGGGTCCGGACGCCGTCCGCCCGGTGGGGGGTGCCGTTCAGCGCCGATGACCCGGTGGGCACGCCGCGCGACCTCGACGAGGACAACGCCGACGTCGTGAGCGCGATGCGCCGTGCCGTGCAGTACCTGCAGGACGAGGGCATCGCGTTCGACGCGCCGCTCGGCTCGCTGCAGAAGGCCGGAGACCCCGGCGCGCCGGACGTCGGCCTCGGCGGCGGCCCGGGCAGCACCGGCAACGCCAACGTGCTGTCCACGAGCGACCGCGCCGACACCGACGCGCTGTACGGCGTCTGGTACGGCTCCTCGCACATCCAGGCGGTCGCCTTCGAGGACGACGGCGTCGACGCCGCGACGATCCTCACCTACGGGCAGTCGGTGGACCGGACCCGCGCGTCGTCCGGGGACCAGACCCGGCTGTTCGGCCAGGAGAAGTGGGTCGACTTCGCCTTCGAGCGCGAGGAGGTGCTCGACGACGCGCAGGAGTGCTACCTCGTCGACGCGGGCGGACGTACCGACGTCGACTGCGCGGCACTGGCCGCCGCCGAGCGCGGCGGGGCGCCCGCGCCGGTGCAGGCGCGGGCGACGCTGCCGGCGACCGGGCCGGCGGCGCTCGTGCCGCTGGCGGGGCTCGTGCTGCTCGGCGGGGGGCTGGTGCGCCGGCGGCAGCGGCGCAGCGCGACGCGCTGACAGCTCGCGGCGTCGTACCGGATCGGCTCGCGCCGTCGCGCTGAGGCGCGGCCGGGCGACGCGGCGAACGACGCCGGCTGACGACGGCGCTCAGGCCCAGTCGTGTGGCTCGGTCCTCAGCCGCGGCGCGATGTCGCGGACGTCGTCGAGCTCGCCGGACGCGACCGCCATGACGAGGTCGTAGGCCTCGTCGTTGCTCAGCAGCAGCCGGCGTGCGTTCGCGCCGAGGAAAGCGAGAGTCGCTGCGAGCGCGAGTCGCTTGTTGCCGTCGACCAGCGGGTGGTTGCGCGCGATCGAGTGCAGCAGTGCTGCTGCCTTGAGCTCGAGCGTGGGATAGGCATCCTCACCGTAGGCCGACGCCTGCGCCCGCCCGGCCGCGGCGTCGATCAGCCCGAGGTCGCGCACCTCGACGACCGGGAGGGTGCGGCGCGCGATGTGCAGGAGGTCGTCGAGGTCCAGGTACCTCACTGGCCCAAGCGCTCGAGGGCCTCGGCGTAACGCTCGAGCTCGGTGTCCAGGACAGCGTCGACGGCGACCCGACGGCGGCGCCGCTCGACGTACTCGCGTACGGCGGCGCGCGCGACGTCCTGCATCGAGCGGTCCTCAGCCTGCGCCTGCTCCCGCAGCAGCGCCGACTCCTCGTCGGTCAGCCTCAGGGTCATGGCCACGGACAAGACGGTACCGCTGTGGTATCAAACGCCGCAACGGCGTTGCCGGCTACCGCGCGCGGCGCCACAGCACCAGGCCGCCGGCGAGCAGAGCCAAGGCGAGCAGCGCTGGTGCGCCCCCGGTGCGGGGCAGGGTGCGCCCGTCGACGTCCACCCCGGTGCGGCCGGACAGGGCTGCCTCGGTGCCCGTGCTCCCGTCCGTCGTGCTCGCACCCGTCGCGCCGCCGGAGCAGCCGCCGAGCTCGTCGGCGATCGCCCGGAGCATCGTCTGCCACTCCTCGGCGTAGAACTCGGTGTCGAAGGCGTACGCGCCGGGGTCGGTGATCTCGCCGTCGCGGACGTCGGCGCCCAGCGCGTGCGAGGTGCGGACGGCGGTGATGCAGTCCGAGGGCAGCACGGTGATCTTCTGGCCCTGGAAGCCGCTGGCGGAGAAGCCGTCCGGCGCGGCGATCCGGTGCGCCCAGGTCTGGTAGCCGTACGCGCCGTCGGACACGTCGGTCATCGTCGTCATGGCGTCGACCCACGACTCCGGCACGACCTGTCGGCCCTCCGGAGTGCGGCCGCCGTTGCGCAGCAGCTCGCCGAACCGCGCGAAGTCGTGCGGCCGGGCGAACAGGCCGTGCGAGGCGATGACGCCGCCGGCCCGGTCGCTGGTCATGACGGCGTCGCCGTCGGCGCCCATCGGCTGCCAGAGCTTGCGCTCGAGCACGTCCTCGAAGTCCATGCCGTAGATCAGCTCGGTCATCCACGCCAGCACCTGGGTGTTGCCGCTGTTGTAGCGGAACCTCGTTCCCGGCTCGTAGCCCATCGACGGCAGCGTCGCGAGGAACTCGTTGCGGGTCTTGCCGAGCGCGCCGTCGGTGTACAGGTCGAGCGCGAGGTCGCGCCACTGCTCCACCTGCGTGTTGACCGCGAGCACCGGCGTGCCCTCGTCCCAGTGCACTCCCGACTCCATCTGCAGGACGTCCTCGATGGAGACGCCCTCCCACTCGGTGCCCCGGAGGTCCGGCACGTACTTCTCGATCGGGTCATGCAGCGAGTCGATGTGGCCCTCGCCGAAGGCGATGCCGACGACGGCGGCGATGAAGGTCTTGGTCACCGACCACGCCTGGTGCCGCACGTCGGCGCTGTAGCCGTTCGCGTAGTACTCGGCGACGACGGTGCCGTCGTGCACGAGCACGACCTGGTCGGTGCGCGTCGTCCGCACGAACTGCTCGATCGTCTTGGTCCGGCCCTCGTACTCGTAGGTGATGCCCGACAGGTCGCGGTGCGCGACGGGCAGCGCCGAGACGTACTCGCCGTCCGCGACCGGCACGTTCGGCAGGTACGCCTCCGGCTTCACCGGGTCGTTCGGGTACGGCAGGTTGACGTGCCCGTTGACGACGGCGTCGTGCACGTACGACGACCAGTAGTCCGGGTCCATCCAGTTCTCGACCCAGCCGTTGACGGCGTCGCCCGGCGGCGGCGTCCCGACGACCGGGCCGTCCTCGGCGGCGGCGGGCAGGGCGAGCAGCGGGGTCGCCAGCGCGGCGAGGGCGAGCGCGACCGCGGCTCGGCGGCGGGCGGGACGGCGAGCCACGGGACCTCCACGGGGCCGGGACGGACGGTGCAGCGTTCGCCGCCGCCGCGGCCGCCTCCTGCCGACCGCCGGCCGCAGTGGTCTGCGTCACGCGGCCGCCCGCGACGGGCCCACGGCAGGAACCCGGCCGATCGTGTCGAAACCTGCCGTGCTCCCGCGACGGCCGCTGACCTGCCAGGACCGGCCGACCCAAGCTGCCAGGAAGGCTCGTCATGCCCCGCCGCTCCCGCCTGCTCGCCGTCGCCGCCGTCGTCCTGCTCGGCGTCGCCGGCTCCGCCGCCGCCGAGGTCTCCGCCGTCGAGACCAGCGGTCCGGCCACCCGGCTCTTCCTCGCCAACGACGGCGCCGACTGCGGCAACGGCGACTCGCCGTTCCTCACCACCCAGACCCGCACCACCGACATCAACTGCGGGTACATCGGGGGCGGCCTGCCGTTCGGCGAGGTGTTCCACCAGAGCGGCGAGCTGGCCAGCACTCGGGTGTTCGTGACGCGCGCGGCCGACGGCGTGCCGCTCGTCGTGGACACCGCGCGCGACGCGACCGGCGTCGTCGTCGTGCGGGCCGGCAGGCAGCAGGGGGTCGAGCTGCCCGGCACCGGCCAGGTCGTCGCCGAGATCGCCATGCGGGTGCGCGTCGCCAAGAAGTACACCGAGCTCGGCAGCCAGACCCTCGAAGGGGTCGCCGTGGCAGGGAAGTCGGTGACGCTTCCGTTCAGCGTCGACCTTCCCGACTCGCTGGCGGGTCAGCAGGTCGACGCCGTCGAGTTCGACCTGAACGTGCGCGGGGTGCACCTGTTCCACGGGTTCATGAACCTCAACGGCAACACCTTCGTCGACGTGCCGACCGTGCCCGCGGCGGACGAGCCGACCGCCGAGCCGGCCGCGTAGTCGACGGCGTCGTCGAGCCCCGGCGGAGGCGCCGCGGCCGTCGGTAGCCTGCCGTCCGTGATCGACCTGCGGCTGCTGCGCGAGGACCCTGATCGGGTGCGCGCCTCCCAGCGCGACCGCGGTGAGCCGGTCGACGCCGTCGACGCGCTGCTCGCCGCCGACGAGGCGCGACGCGCCGCCGTCACCCGCGCCGACTCGCTCAGGGCGGAGCAGAAGACCGTCTCGCAGTCGGTGCGGACGGCCTCGCCCGACGAGCGCCCGGGGGTGCTCGAGCGGGCCAAGGCCCTGTCGGCGCAGGTGAAGGAGGCCGAGGCCGTGCAGGCCGAGGCCGACGCGGCCCTGCGCGCTGCGCACCTGGCCGTGCCGAACGTCGTCGAGGGCGCGCCTCCCGGCGGCGAGCAGGACTTCGTCGTCCTCCAGCAGCCCGAGCCGCCGACATACGGCTTCCCGGTGCGCGACCACCTCGACGTCGCCGCCGCGCTCGGGCCGGGCGGCCGGGCCGGCATCGACACCGAGCGCGGCGCCAAGGTCAGCGGCAGCCGGTTCGCCTTCCTCGCCGGCGACGTCGCGCTGCTCGAGCTGGCGCTGGTCAACCTGGCGATGGCGCAGGCGCTGGAGGCCGGCTTCGCGCCGGTCATCCCACCGGCGCTGGTGCGGCCGGAGTCGATGGAGGGCACCGGCTTCCTCGGCGCGCACGCCGCGGAGGTCTACCGGATCGAGACCGACGACATGTACCTCGTCGGCACCTCGGAGGTGCCGCTCGCGGCGCTGCACGGCGGTGAGGTCGTCGAGCCGCCGATCCGCTACGCCGGGTTCTCGTCGTGCTTCCGCCGCGAGGCCGGCAGCCATGGCAAGGACACCCGCGGGATCATCCGGGTGCACCAGTTCGACAAGGTCGAGATGTTCTCGTTCGTCGCGCCCGAGGACGCCGCCGCCGAGCACCAGCGGCTGCTGGAGAACGAGAAGCGGTTCCTGACGGCGCTCGAGCTGCCGTTCCGGGTCATCGACGTCGCCGCCGGCGACCTCGGCTCGTCGGCGGCCCGCAAGTTCGACTGCGAGGCGTGGCTGCCGTCGCAGGAGCGCTGGCTCGAGCTGACGTCGACGAGCAACTGCACGACGTTCCAGGCCCGCCGGCTGGCGGTGCGCTGCCGCACCGACGGTGGGCTGCAGCCGGTGGCGACGCTGAACGGCACGCTGTGCGCCGTCGGCCGGACGATCGCCGTCCTGCTCGAGGTGCACCAGCAGCAGGACGGGACGGTGCACGTGCCCGCGGCGCTGCGCCCCTACCTCGGCGGCCGCGAGCGGCTCACCCCCGCCTGACCGCCCGTTGCGTCAGTGGACCTGAGCCTGCGGACGCTCCGTGGGCCTGACGCGACGGTGGTCGGGCGACGTGTGGTCGGGCGACGTGTGGTCAGGCGAGGGTGGTCAGGCGACGGCGGTCGGGACCCAGGTGGTGTCGGCCACCTCGGCGACCAGCAGGTCGTGCGACGGGACGGCGGCGGCCAGGTCGAGCAGCAACGAGAGCGGGACGCCCGCGCCGAGCAGGCCCAGGGCCCGGTCGGTGGGGCCGGCGGTCGGGCCGGCGGTCGGGCCGGCGGTCGGGCCGGCGGTGCCGGTGTGGTCGGGCGTCCGGGTCAGGGGCTCGGGCGAACGGAGCGGCTGGGACATCGGGAGCCTCCCTCGGGAGCAGCAGTACTAGTCCTTTCGGGCCAGGGGACCGAGATCTTGAGCCGCGATGTCCGGTTCACCCGTTCGACGCATGGTGGTGGCGGTGGGTTCGTGGCCTCGTCGCGTCTGCTCGGTAAAAGTTCGCGTGGCGGAACTTTTACCGAGGAACGGCAGCGCACGAGGTCACCCGCCGGATGTCTTGGCCGGAGCCCTCGACGGCGGCGCCACAATGGGCGCGTGCCCCCGCCCCGGCTCGTCGCCGCCGACCTCGTCGCCGCCGACCTCGTCGCCACCGACCTCGTCGCCACCGACCTCGACGGCACGCTCGTGCGCAGCGACGGCAGCATCTCCGACCGCACCCGCGCCGCGCTGAGAGCCGTCGAGGAGGCCGGCAGCGTGCTCGTGCTCGTCACCGGCCGCCCGCCACGGTGGATGTCCCCGGTCGTGGAGGCCACCGGTCACCGCGGCCTCGCGGTCTGCGCGAACGGGGCGCTGGTCTACGACCTGCACACCGAGCGCGTCGTCCGCTCGCACCTCATCGCCGCCGACGCCGCCGCCGAGGTCGTCGCGGCGCTGCGGCGAGACGTCCCCGGCATCGCCTTCGCGGTCGAGAAGGGCCCGGTCGACGGCGTCCCGGCCGGCTTCGGCCGCGAGTCCGCCTACCGGCCGCGCTGGGACAACGGCGAGGTGGAGGTCGCCGACGTCGAGGAGCTGGTGCGCGAGGGCGTCGTCAAGCTGCTCGCCCGGCACGAGCAGATGGGCTCGGACGAGCTGCTCGCCGCGGCCCGCCAGTCGCTCGGGGCGCTCGCCGAGGCGACCCACTCGAGCACCGACGGGCTGCTCGAGATCAGCGCGAGCGGCATCAGCAAGGCCTCCGGCCTGGCGAGCCTGGCCGACGAGCACGGCGTCGACGCCTCCGCCGTGGTGGCGTTCGGCGACATGCCCAACGACATCCCGATGCTGTCCTGGGCCGGTCACGCCGTCGCGGTCGCGAACGCGCACCCCGAGGTGCACGCCGTCGCTGACGAGGTGACGGCAAGCAACGACGACGACGGCGTCGCGCGGGTGCTCGAGCGGCTGTTCGGCTGACGGCAGGGGCTCCGCGGCCGCGGCCGCCCACCCGGCGAGGAGAACGAGCCGCACGTGTCGAACACTGCCCAAATGCGCCGCCTTCCCGCTCTGCTCGCTGCCGGCTGCCTGGTCCTCGTCCCGCTGTCGACCGCCGGAGCCGAGCCGGGCCGGCAGTTCCCCGACCCGCAGACCGGCATCCGCGAGGACACCCCGAACGACCCCGGATTCGACTGCAGCGAGCCCGACGACGAGGACGCCCCCGCCAACGGCGGGACCGTCGAGAACTGCGGCGCCATCTGGGAGGCCCAGCCGCAGCTGTGGGGCTTCGCCCCGGCGTCGACGAAGCTCACCGCCGTGCACAAGGTCGGCCCGCGAGCCGGCCAGCCGATGCGCGCGGGCATCGGCACCGACGCCGCCTGGAAGACGACGCCCGGCCGGCCCGACGTCGCCATCGCGATCCTCGACACCGGCATCCGCTGGGACGCCGAGGAGCTCCGCCTGCAGATCGCGCTGAACGACGGCGAGCTGCCTCAGGTGCCCGACACGGACGGCGACGGCGTCGTCAGCGTCGGTGACTACGCCGGCCTGGTCGACCCGGCGCTCGGCGCCGACGGGCCGCAGGACCGCGTCGACGCCCAGGACCTGATCGAGCGGTACTCCGACGGCGTCGACGACGACGGCAACGGCTACGTCGACGACATCGCCGGCTGGGACTTCTTCGACGACGACAACGACCCGCACGACGCCTCGTCGTACTCCAGCGCCGGCAACCACGGCACCGGTCGCGCCAACGACGCGGCCCGCCGGGGCAACGACGCCGCCGGTGAGATCGGCACCTGCCCGTCGTGCACCGTCATCCCGGTGCGCGTCTGGGACACCTTCGTCGTCTCCGGCGATCACTACGGCATGGGCGCCGCCTACGCCGCCGACGCCGGCGCGGCGGTCATCGAGGTCGCGCTCGGCGCGCTCTCCAACAGCCCGACGGCGCAGGCCGCCACCCGCTACGCCTACGACAAGGGCGTCACGCTCGCCGTCGTCAGCAGCGACCTCAACACCGCCAACCACAACTTCCCGACCACCTACGACGAGGTCATCGGCGTCAACGGGACGGTGGCCGACACCTACGGCCTGGGCGCGAGCGAGGCCAACGAGTTCGGCCTCACCGCCGGGGCCGTCGGTCCGCAGGCGCCGGTCGCGACGTACTTCCGCAACAGCAACCTCACCCAGTACGGCGCGCACCTGCACGTGAGCGCGGTGGGCGACACCGGCTCGTTCGCGACGGGCCAGGCTGCCGGCGCGTTCGGCCTCGTCATCGCCGCGGGCCGGGAGAAGGGGCTCGACCTCACCCCGGCGGAGGTCAAGCAGATCGTCACGCTCTCGGCCGAGGACGTGCTGCCGGAAGACACCGTCGGCATCGGCGTCCCCGACCCGGCGCAGGTGGGTTTCGACGAGCGGTTCGCCTACGGCCGGCTGGACATGGCCGCGGCGATGACCTACGTGGCGGAGGGCAAGGTCCCGCCGACCGTGCTGCTCCGCTCGCCGGACTGGTGGCAGATCGTCGACCCGGTCCGCGAGACGACGCTGCCGATCGTCGCCGACACCGGCAGCCGCGCCGCGACGCACCGCGTCGTCGTCGAGGCGGCCCGCGGCATCGAGCCGACCGAGTTCACCGAGCTGTTCGAGACCGGCGACCTGTCCGGGAGCCAGGACGCCCGCGACCTGGGCGACGTCGAGGTGGCCGACCTGGTCTCGCTCTTCGGCGCCGGCTTCGACCCCGGCAAGGCGCCGAGCGACGTCAACGAGTTCGCCGTGACCCTGCGGCTGCGCGTCACCGACAGCGCCGGCAACGTCGGCGAGCACCGCAAGGTGGTCTGGCTGCACCACGACCCGTCGTGGCTGCCCGGCTTCCCGCAGTACACCGACCGGGGCGGCGAGTCGTCACCCCGGCTGGCCGACCTCGACGGCGACGCGCAGCTCGAGGTGGTGCTCACCGACTCCGGCGGCCGCACCCGGGTGCTCGACCGCACGGGGCGGGACGTGCCGTGGTGGAACGGCGGCGAGGGGGTGCTCGCGCCGGTGCTGCGCGAGGCGCTCCCGCACGCCGCCGCCCCGGCCTACGTCAGCGGCGTGCCGCTGCCGCGCGGCGTCTCGCTCACGCCGGCGGTCGCCGACCTCGACGGCGACGGCGCGCTGGAGGTCGTCGTCACCAACAGCGGGGGCGAGATCACCGGCTACGACCGGCTCGGCGCCGCGCTGTTCACCGTCGGCGTCGACCGGTCGCTGTCGCCGCCGTCCGTGCGCACCGAGGACTACCACGTCAAGACCGGGTTCTTCGGCGCCGCGAGCGTCGGCGATCTGGTCGCCGACAGTCCCGGCCTGGAGATCGTCGCCGGTGGCCTCGACGGCCGGGTGTACGCCTGGACAGCCGCCGGCGAGCCGGTCGCCGGGTACCCCGTGTCGCTGAACTCCGCCGACACCGGCGAGGCGGCCCGCGGCGCCGAGCTCATCACCATCCCCACCCTGGCCCAGCTCGACGGCGACCCCCAGGTCGAGATCGTGATCGCCGGGTCGGAGGTGGTGAGCAGCTCCGGCGGCAACGAGCCGCCGGCGAGCCCGACCGACCTCGCGACGGCCTACCGGACGCTGCTGCAGCGGGTCGGCACCGGTGCGTTCGACGCCGCGAGCCTGGCGCACGCGCTCGACGGCGACGGCACGCCGCTCGACGGCTGGCCCGTGAAGCTCGACGCGCTGCTGCCCGACGTGCTGCCCTTCGTCGGCCCGGCGCACCAGTTCGCCGCGGCCGACGTCGACGGCGACGGGCTCGACGAGGTGCTGGTCTCCAACACCTCCGGCGAGGTCGTGCAGCTGGCGGCCGACGGCACGCGCCGCGTCACGCACGCCTCGGAGGTGCCGGCGACCAACCCGTCGCTGCTGGACAAGAGCAAGGTGCTGAACCTGTTCGAGTACGCCTCCGTGGGTGACCTCGAGGGAGCCGGCGTGCTGTCGGCCTTCAAGGGCGGGCTCACGCTCAACGGCCTGGTCAACCTCGTGCTCGTCGGGCAGAACCTGCCGTTCGACCACACGCTGCAGGGCTGGGACATGGCCACCGGCTCCTACCGGCCCGGGTTCCCGGCCAAGCTCGAGGACTACACGCTGCTCTCGCAGCCGGCGGTGGCCGACGTCGACGGGCTGCCCGGCAAGGAGGTGGTGCAGGGCACCGGGCTGTACCTCGTGCACGCCTTCGACGCCGCGGGGCTCGAGGCGCCGGGCTTCCCGAAGTTCACCGGCGGCTGGAACTACGCCACGCCCGCCGTCGGCGACCTCGACGGCGACGGGGCCGTCGAGATGGTGAGCAGCACGCGAGAGGGCTACCTGTTCGCCTGGTCGACGGGTGGCGCCGCCTCCGGCAACACCGAGTGGTGGGGCGCGGCGCACGACGATCGCAGCACCTCGCGGTACGGCACCGACGCCCGGCCGCCGGCGCGCGTGCAGGGGCTGGAGCGGATCGGCACGACCGTCACGTGGGCGCCGACCGGCGACGACTGGCTGGTCGGGACGCCGGCGAGGACGGTCGTGGTCGTCGGCGGGACCGGCGGTGCGCAGGTGTCCGCGACCGCCGCCGGCGTGCGGGAGCTCGCCGGCGACGCGACCTCGGCCGGCGACGTGCCGGTCGGCGCGCGGGTCGAGGTCTACGCCGTCGACGACGCCGGCAACCGCTCGCTGTCGGCGGTGCTCGCGCCGGGGGCGACCCGGCCGGACGGCGACGGGGGCGGGAACGGCGCGGGCGGCGGTGGCGGGAGCGGCAGCGGACCAGACGGCGGACCGGACGGCGGGTCGGACGCCCGCCCCGTCCGCGCGACGTCCCGGCTGCCCGCGACCGGGCCGGCACCGGTGCTGCCCGCCGCGCTCGCGCTGCTGGCGCTCGGCGCCGTCGTCGGCCGCCGGCTGCGGACCTGACGGTCCTGCTCGGTCAGACCGTGCCGCGCCGTCGCAGCAGCGCCGCACCGGCCGCGGCGGCGAGCGCCAGCATCGGCAGCGCGACGTCCGCACCGGTGCTCGGCAGCGTCCGTGCCGCCGTCCCTGCCGCCGTCCCTGCCGCCGTCCGTGCCGCCGTCCGCGCCGCGACAGTGTCGACGTCCACCGTGCCGCCGGCAGCCGTGACCGTGCCGTCGGCCCGCAGCACGCCGGTGTGCTCGCCGGCCGCCGAGAACGACAGCACCCGCCCGTCCGACAGCGTCAGGGTCGCCGGCCCGTCGGTGGTGATCGCGAACGGCACGTCCGTGCCGGCCAGGCACGTCCGCGCCGCGTCGACCACGAGCGACGCGACGTTCGCCAGCGAGCCGGTCAGCCCGGCGGGTGCGGCCTCGCCGCCGACGGTGTTCAGCTCGGTGGACACCCACGGCACCGGGTCCGGCCCCGCGTCGTTCGCCTTCTCGCGCACCGGCACCTGGCCGCCGCAGCCGCCGTTGACCAGCTCCACGTCGGCGTAGCCCTCGCCGGCCGCACGGATCGCCGACACCCAGTACGCCCGGTCGTGCCGGATGCCGTACTCCGGGTACCGCAGCGACTCGTCGGTGCGGAACACGACGCGTGCCGGGTTCGTCACCCGGGTTCGCTCGGCCGTCGCCGCGGCCTCCTTGTCCCACTCGTCCAGCAGCGCGAAGGTCAGGTGCTCGGCCGCGGGGTGCAGGTAGAAGCGGTGGTCGATGCCCGCTGCCTCCATCCGCTGCATGAGCGCCGCCGCGGTGTGGACCTGCACGAGCTCGTCGGCGGCGGCGTAGAGGTTCTCCGACGGGACGCTGTCGAGGTTGCCCACGAAGTCGATGACGTTGCCGATCGCACCGCTCGGGTACTCGTCCGGGCTCATGCCGGTCGGGTTGTTGCGCGCGTCGCCGGTGAAGCCGACCCAGTTGACCATCCCGGCCCAGCGGTCGGGGTAGAGCGCGGCGAGCCGCATCGCCCCGTAGCCGCCCATCGAGTAGCCCGACAGGAACCACCGGTCCGGGTCGGGGGCGAAGGTCTGCTCGGCGTCGGCCATGACCTCGAGCACGTCGGCCTCGGAGATGTCGGAGTAGTAGCCGATCGGCCCGCGGCCCAGCGGGGCGACCAGCACGCGGCCGAGCTCGTCGCCGAAGTCCTCCCGGAAGCCGTCCCCGGTGATCTGGGAGGTGTGGTTGGCGTTGCAGCCGTGCAGGTTCACCTGGATGCTCGGCCGCTCCGGCAGGTCCTCGGGCACGTAGACCGAGTAGGGCTGGAACCGGCCGTGCGAGACGAACTCCTGCTCGCACAGGGCGCCGCTGTTGCCGTGCCGGCCGTAGATCCGCTGGTAGGAGTAGCCCTCGCCCGAGCCGATCGTCCAGCGGCTGGTGAAGACCCGGGAGCCCAGCTGCGGCCCGTCGTGGTCGGCCTCGCGGGTGACGCCGCCGGTCAGGTCGGCGACGTCGACGGCGGCCCCGAACTCGGAGATGTCGCCGCTCTTCAGGACGCGCGCCTGCTTGCCCTCCCACCACGAGCTGCCGCCGGTGCCGCTCTCCTCGTCGGTGCCGCGGAAGGCCGCGTTCATCACCGTGCCGTCGGCCTGGGCGGTGACGGCCTGCAGCCGCCAGCGTTCGCCGGCCGGCCTCGGCACGCGGACCGTGATCGTGTTGGCGGCGACGTCGCCGGTCGCGGCCGTGTGCACCTGTTCCCACCCGGCAGAGCTGACCCCGTCGACCCCCGGCCAGGCGCCGCCGCCGGTGCCGGCGTCGTCGTCGGTGTCGATCGCCAGCGCGGCGATCGTCGACCCGGCGTCGTAGAGAGCGTTGAGGCGGAAGACGGCGACGAGGTCGTCGCCGTCGAGCCGCACCGCGAGGTCGACGAGGTCGGCCGTGCCGGCCTTGGCCGGGTCGGCGTAGCGCTGGTCGCCGGCGGTGTTCGACAGCGAGCCGAGCCGAGGCTTCTGGCTCGTGGGCGTCAGGCCCTGCGCGCCGTAGTCGTCCATGACGTAGTCGCGGTAGACGAGCACACCCTCGCACAGCTCGACGGTGCCGGCCCGCCACGACGTCCGCTCGCACGGGTCGTGCGGCGCCGGCCCGTCCGGGGTCTGCGCGACGGCGCTCAGCGGCACCGCTCCCGCCGCCAGCACCGCGATCGCGACGCCGGCCCGCCGGCTCCTGCCCGAACCCCTGCCCGCACCCTTGCGCATGGCCACCTCCGGCCTGAGACGTTCGACGGCGAAGTCCCGTCTCCTGCCCGGGTGGGCGTCGTCCTACAGGTGCGAGGTCCTACAGGTACTGGCCGGTGCCGTGCGCGGGCCCCTGCGGGCCGGCGGCCGCCCCAGGGGCGATACCGGGGCCGCCCGGCAGCGCCTGCCGGCCCCGCATCTGCTCCAGCTGCACCCGCGCGGCCATCTGCTGGGCGAACAGCGCGGTCTGGATGCCGTGGAACAGCCCCTCCAGCCAGCCGACCAGCTGTGCCTGCGCGATCCGCAGCTCGGCGTCCGACGGCGTCGCCTGCTCGCTGAACGGCAGGGTCAGCCGGTCGAGCTCCTCGCGCAGCTCGGGCGCCAGCCCCTCGGCGAGCTCCTGCACCGAGCTGGAGTGGATGTCGCGCAGCCGCTCGCGCGCGGCGTCGTCCAGGGGAGCCGCCCGCACCTCCTCGAGCAGCTGCTTGACCATCGAGCCGATCCGCATCACCTTCGCCGGCTGCTCCACCAGCTCGGCCGGGCCGCGGTCGCCGTCGGGGTCGTCGGCGACGTTGCCCTGGGCGTCCAGGTCGACGGCGCCGATCGGCTTGCCGTCCGGTCCGACGACGACGACCGACCGGGACTGCTCTGGCTCGGGGCTCGGGGAGGGCTGGCTCATGACGGCCATCCTCCCCCACCCGCACCGGGCCGCACCCCCTGTGGTCGACTCTCGCCGCGGAGCCGTCCGGAGCCCTCCCGACGGTTCCCGAGCCGCCCGAACCCGTCGGGAGGGCTCCGGTGGAGGAGGCAGCGTGGACCACGGCGTCACCCCGGAGGTCGCCCGCGCGATGTGGCGGACCCTGGAGCCGTACCACGCGATGGTCTACTTCGTGCCGGAGGGGCCGGAGGAGTACGCGCAGCTCGGCCTCGACGTCGAGGGCAACAAGGCGCTCGCCTACTTCCCGGCCCGCGCCGCCGCGCTGGGCGCGGTGCGCCCGTCGGTCGTGCAGGCGGTGTTCTTCAACTTCTCCGCGCTCGCGGTCCAGTTCGGGATGAGCGGCGTGTGGACGACGACGTCGCCGGACGCGCTCGTCGAGGCGCGGCTGCGGGTGGCCGACCGCGCGCTGCGGCGGCTGTGCGGCGACCTGCTCGATCGCCCGGACGTCGTCGAGGCGCTCGAGCTGGCCCGCACCGCCTGCGAGGGCTGCCGCCCGGAGGGCCGGCCGCTGTACGCGGGCCTGGCCGACCTGCCGTGGCCGACCGAGCCGCACCTGCAGCTGTGGCACGCCGTCAGCCTGCTGCGGGAGTTCCGTGGCGACGGGCACGTGGCGGCGCTGACGGCGTCCGACGTCAGCGGCATCGAGGCGGCGGTGATGCACGTGGCGCAGGGTCTCGACGGCGAACGGACCTGGACCCGCGAGCCGCTGCGCCGGACCCGCGGCTACTCGACCGAGCAGTGGGACACCGCGCTGGCCGGCCTGCGCGAGCGCGGCTGGATCGAGCGGGACGGCGAGGGCTTCACCGACGAGGGCCGCCGGGTGCGGCAGGAGGTCGAGGACCGCACCGACGTGCTGGCGCTGCCGCCGTGGCAGCACCTCGGTGCGGCCGGCTGCAGCCGGCTGCGCGAGCTGGTGCGGCCGCTGTCGAAGGCGGTCGTCGAGGCCGGCGGCCTCGGCGTCCGCTGACCGCTCCCACCGCCGGAGCCCTCCCGACGGTTCCCCACTCGCTGCAGCCCGCGGGAGCCACTCCACCCCGCCCCGGCCTGGAGTGGCTGCGACGGTTTCCGGTCGGGTCGGAACCGTCGGGAGGGCTCCGGGCGGGCTACTCGTCGGCGACGAGCAGCAGCACCTTGCCGACGTGCTCGCTGGCCTCGACGACCCGGTGCGCCTCGGCGACGTCGTCGAGCGGCAGCACCCGGTCGACCACCGGCCGCACCTCGCCCGCCTCGACCGCCGGCCACACGCCCGCCAGCACCGCCTCGACGACGGCGGCCTTCTCCGCCGCCGGCCGGGCGCGCAGCACGGTGCCGTGCACCGAGGCGCGCTTGGTCAGCAGCCGGCCGAGGTCGAGCTCGGCCTTCGCCCCGCCCTGCAGCCCGATGACGACCAGCCGGCCGCCGGTCGCGAGCACCGTCACGTTCCGCTCCAGGTAGGCGGCACCCATGTTGTCGAGCACGACGTCGGCGCCGCGTCCGCCGGTCGCCTCGCGCACGCACTCGACGAAGTCCTCCTCGCGGTAGCGCACCGCCCGCTCCGCGCCCAGGGCGACGGCGCGCTCGGCCTTGTCCGCCGTGCCGACCGTGCAGAACACCCGGGCCCCGTGCCGCGACGCCAGCTGCAGCGCGAAGGTGCCGACGCCGCTGGTGCCGCCGTGCACCAGCAGCACCTCGCCGGGCTGCAGGCCGGCGAGCTGGAAGACGTTCGACCAGACCGTGCAGGCCACCTCCGGCAGCGCCGCCGCCTCCGCCAGCCCGACGCCGCGCGGCACCGGCAGGAGCTGCCCGGCCGGTACGGCGACCCGCTCGGCGTAGCCGCCGCCGGCGAGCAGCGCGCACACCTGGTCGCCGACCGACCAGCCGGCCACGCCCTCGCCGAGGGCGGCGACCCGGCCCGAGCACTCCAGCCCCGGGTACGGCGACGCCCCCGGCGGCGGGTCGTAGAACCCCTTGCGCTGCAGCACGTCGGCCCGGTTCACCGCCGTCGCGACGACGTCGACCAGCACCTCGCCCGGCCCGGGCTCGGGGTCGGGGACGTCCGCGACGACGAGGGCCTCGGGCCCTCCCGGTGAGGGGATGGTGACGGCGCGCACGGTGACCTCCGGGGCAGCTGCGGTCGGGACGGCCCGACCCTCGCAGAGCGCGCCGCCGGGCCGAGGAGCCGGGTGGTCCGGCGCGCGGCGGCCGGACGGGGCACGATGTCGGTCGCGCCGGTCGAGACCGGGGAGGAGGTCGCCGTGGACGAGGGCCTGTACAGCCGCGTGCAGGCCCGCCTGCCGGTGCTCGCCCGCCGGATGATCCAGACCTTCCTCGACGAGCTGCCGATCTACCGGCTGCTGCCCCGCGAGCAGCTCGAGGGGGAGATCACCCGGATCTGCGAGGAGAACCTGCGGGTGTTCTTCGCGACGCTGCTCGAGGACCGGGAGCCCAGCGCCGAGGAGCTCGCCGAGCCCCGCGCCTCGGCCGCCCGTCGGGCGCAGGAGCGGGTGCCGCTCGACGCCGTCCTCGCGGCCTACCACATCGGCGGGCGCATCGGCTGGGCCGAGCTGGTCGCCCAGGCCCGGCAGCCGGCGGAGACGGCCGACCTCGTCGCCGCCGCCGACCGGGTGCTCCGGTACATCGCGGTGGTCACCGGCGCGGTCGCCACGGCTTACCTCGAGGAGCGCCAGTCGATCCACGGGGAGGAGCGCGACGCCGCCCGCGGGCTGGCCGCCGCGCTGCTCGCCGGGCAGGAGACCGCCGCGCTGGCCGGCCGGCTCGGCGTCGCGCTGGCTCCGTCGTACGTCGTGCTCGTGCTCGAGCTCGGCGAGAACCGCGACGAGCGCACGGCAGGGGTGGCCGGTGCCGTGGCGGCGCGGCGCAAGGTCCGCCGGGTGCAGGAGCGGCTCGACGCCACCGCAGGCGAGCAGGTGCTCGGGCTGCTCGACGCCTCCGGCGGCACCGTGCTGCTGCCCGCCAAGGGCCTGTCGGCCGAGGCGCTCGACGTCCTGGTCCAGGAGATGTCCGCGGCGGCGGGGGCGGAGGTGCGCGCGGCGGCGTCCGAGCCCGCCGTCATCGCCGACCTGCCGGAGGCCGCCGAGCAGGCCCGCGACGTGCTGCGCCTGTCGCACCGGCTCGACCGCCCGGCCGGGCTCTACCGGTTGCGCGACGTGCTGCTCGAGTACCAGCTCACCCGGCCCAGCGTCGCCCTCGACCGGCTGTGCGCGCTGCTCGAGCCGCTCGAGCGCAACCCCGACCTGCTCACCACCCTCGACGCCTACCTCGACGAGGACACCGACCGCCGGCGCACCGCGGCAGCCCTGCACGTGCATCCGAACACGCTGGACTACCGGCTCAAGCGGATCGTCGAGCTCACCGGCCTCGACCCGGCGACGACGTCCGGCCTGCAGCTGCTCGCCGCGGCGTCCGCCGCCCGCCGCCTGGAGAGCAGCGGGTGAGCGAGGCCTTCTTCCTCCCGCTCGACGACGACGGCACGCGCTGGCGGGCGACCGTGCACACCACCGGGCCGTGGGACCCGGGCGCGCAGCACGGCGGGCCGCCGAGCGCGCTGCTGGCGCGTGGGGTCGAGCGCTGCGCGCCCCGGGACGACGTCGTCGCCGCCCGGGTGACCGTGGAGATCCTCGGCGCGATCCCGGTCGGCGAGCTCGAGCTGAGGGCGCGGGTCGCGCGGCCGGGCCGCAGCGTCGAGCTGGTCGAGGCCGCGCTGACGGCAGGCGGTCGCGACGTGGCCCGCGCCGCCGCGTGGCGGGTGCGTCGGGCGCAGGGGGCGGACGTCGCGTCCCGCCGACCGGCTCCGCCGCCGTTGCCCGAGCAGGGGCCGGCCGGCGGGCTGCCTCCCGGGTGGGTCGACGGCTACCTGTCGGCGATCGAGTGGCGCGTGGTGGCGGGCGGGTTCGACCGCCCCGGCCCCTGCACGGCGTGGACCCGCATGCGGCACCCGCTGGTCCCGGACGAGGAGCCGACCGGCCTGCAGCGGGCCCTCGTCGTCGCGGACAGCGGCAACGGGCTGTCGAACGAGCTGCCGATCTCCTGGCTGTTCATCAACCCCGAGCTGACGGTGCAGGTGCACCGTCAGCTCGGGGTTGATGAACAGCCAGGAGATCGGCAGCTCGTTCGACAGCCCGTTGCCGCTGTCCGCGACGACGAGG
>DATMJH010000441.1:0-3972 GCA_035554015.1 Mycobacteriales bacterium | reverse complement strand
GGACGAACGACGCGCCGGGACCCATCGTCAGCGCGCGCGCCCACAGCAGGCCGGCCACCGCCCACACCGCAACCGTGATCTTGACGAAGCGTCGCAGCCGCTGCCGCTCGCGCGTGGCGCCGACGTCGGCCGTGTGCACGTCGAGCACCGACCTCCCGCCCGCAGCGGTGAGCGCGGTGAGCGCCGTCGAGCTCACCGGGGCGGCGGCGGCACGGGGCTCGGGCGAGGCGGCGGGCACGTCGGGCACGGGGGCTCCTGCTCGGCGGGGACCGCAGCGATCACGGTCCGTGTCGGGGACGGACTCGGGTGTGCCCCGATGGTGCCGTGTCGTCACCCTGCGTGACCACCTCAGGCGGCGAAGACCACCCGTTCGGCGGATCCAGTCGCCCGCCCGGGTGTCCGATGCCACCCGTTTCCCCCGCACCCGGGCACCCGCCGGGGCGGCCGGGGCTCAGGTGGTACCGGCGAACAGGTCGTCCTCCCGCCCGTCCGGCCCCGGCACCGGCACTCCGCGGGCGAGGACGTAGTGCTCGATCCCGAAGGCGCGCTGCCCGACCTTGTTCGACAGCGCGAAGAACGGCCCGTCGACCTCGATCTGCGTCTTGTGCGCGCGCATGGCCGCCAGCTTGGCCTCGAGGTGGTCGCCGGCGTCGACCGCCGTGGTCACCACCTCGTCGGGCACCCCGAACGGCAGGTCCTCGGCCCGCTCGACGGCGAAGAAGTCGCCGTGCCCCTGCTCGCGCAGGGTGTCGATGGCCGACTGCAGCATCGATCGCGGCACCACCGACCAGTACAGCTTGGCCGGCTGCCACGGCTCGCCGAGGTCCGGCTCGTAGCCGGCGTCGCCGGCCGCGTCGAAGGCGGCGACGGTGACGCGGTGCGCCTGGATGTGGTCCGGGTGCCCGTAGCCGCCGTTCTCGTCGTAGGTGACGACCACCTGCGGCCGCACCTCGCGGACGACGGCGACGAGCTCGCGCACCGCCTCGCCGAGGTCGGCCTGCCAGAAGCAGTCCGGACGGTCGTTCGACGGCGTGCCCATCATCCCGCTGTCGCGCCAGCGACCGGGGCCGCCGAGGAACCGGTGGTCCTCGACGCGCAGCGCCTCCATGGCGGCCGCGAGCTCGTGCGCACGGTGCGCGCCCAGCCCGTCCTCCCGGTCGGCGGCCAGGTGCTCGAGCTCGGGGACGAGGACCTCCCCCTCCTCGCCCAGCGTGCAGGTCACCAGCGTCACCAGCGCGCCCTCGGCGACGTACCTGGCCATGGTCGCGCCGGTGCCGATCGTCTCGTCGTCGGGGTGGGCGTGGACGAGCAGCAGTCGGCGTGACCGGTCGAGCGGCGTGATGGCCACCGCCTCGGCCGCACCGTCGACCGCCGTGGCGGCCTCGGCGAGCACGGCCTCGGCGGCCTCGATCGGCACGCGCTCACCCGGAGCGGGGGGCGGCGGGAGGGTCGGGTCGCTCACCGGAGCGACCCTACGGCGGCCCCCGCCCGTGCCCAGCGCGTGGTGGCTCCGCCGCCACCGCTCAGTTGTGCGAGGGGTCCTCGGGCAGCGTCGTCGCGAAGGCGAGCGGGGGTCCCTGGCGACGCAGCACGGCCCGCCACAGGTCGCCGGGCGCCGAGCGGTACGCGTCGTCCGGCAGCGCGTCGAGCACCCACCATGCGCCCTCCTCCACCTCGCTCTCGAGCTGGCCGGGCGACCAGCCCGCGTAGCCGGCGAAGACGCGCAGCCGGGCCACGGCCGGCACGACCTCGGCCGGCTCCCGGTCGAGGTCGACGGTGGCGTACCGACTGCCGGGCGCCGCGGACGGCAACGGCGCGAGGCCGTCGTGGTCGTCCACGCCGGGCCGCAGCTCGGCCAGGCAGATCGCGGCCTGCGGCTGCACCGGTCCGCCCTCGAACACCGTCGCCGGCGGCGGCGCGGCCACGTCCCAACCCGGCAGCACGCGCTCGACGTCGACGTCGGAGGGGCGGTTGAGCACGACCCCGAGCGCGCCGTCGTCGCCGCCGGCGTGCAGCAGCAGCACGACGGTGCGCGCGAAGGTCGCCTCGGTGAGCGACGGCGTGGCGACCAGGAGCCGACCACCCGCCAGCTCGCGGTTGGTCCAGCCGTCGGGCGCGCTCACCTCGCTACCCGGCGGTGCCGGCCTTGACGCGGTTGCGGGACTTGGCCCGGTCGGTGGCCGCGAGCTGCACCTTGCGCAGGCGGACGGTCGCCGGCGTGACCTCGACGCACTCGTCCTCACGGCACCACTCGAGCGCCTGCTCGAGCGAGAGCTGCTTGTGCGGGATGAGCGGCACCAGCACGTCACCGGTGGAGGAGCGCATGTTGGTGAGCTTCTTCTCCTTGGTCGGGTTGACGTCCATGTCGTCGGCGCGGGAGTTCTCGCCGACGATCATGCCCTCGTAGACGTCGGTGCCCGGCCCCACGAACATGGTGCCGCGTTCCTGCAGGTTGGCGAGCGCGAAGCCGGTGGTGGCTCCCGACCGGTCGGCGACGAGCGAGCCGGTCGGGCGGGTGCGGATGTCGCCGTGCCACGGCTCGTACCGCTCGTGCACGTGGTGCAGCAGCCCGGTGCCGCGGGTCTCGGTCAGGAACTCGGTGCGGAAGCCGATGAGGCCACGGGCCGGCACGACGTACTCCATGCGCACCCAGCCGGTGCCGTGGTCGACCATCTGCTCGAGCCGGCCCTTGCGCAACGCGAGCAGCTGCATGACGACGCCCTGGTAGTCGCTCGGGGCGTCGATGGTGAGCCGCTCGACCGGCTCGTGCACCCGGCCGTCGATCGTGCGGGTGACGACCTGCGGCTTGCCGACGGTGAGCTCGAAGCCCTCCCGGCGCATCACCTCGACCAGGATCGCGAGCTGCAGCTCACCGCGGCCCTGCACCTCCCAGGTGTCCGGCCGCTCGGTCGGGTTCACCCGGATGGAGACGTTGCCGACCAGCTCCTTGTCGAGCCGGTCCTTGACCATGCGCGCCGTCAGCTTCTTGCCGCTCTTGCCGGCCAGCGGGCTGGTGTTGATGCCGATCGTCATCGAGATGCTCGGCTCGTCGATGGTGATGAGCGGCAGCGGCTGCGGGTCGTCCGGGTCGGCGATCGTCTCGCCGATCGTGATGTCGGGGATGCCGGCGATCGCGACGATGTCGCCGGGGCCGGCCGACTCGATCGGCACCCGCTCGAGCGCCTCGGTGCCCAGCAGCTCGGTGAGCCGCACGCGCTCGACCGTGCCGTCCTGCCTGCACCAGGCGACCGACTGGCCCTTCTTCAGCCAGCCGTTGTGGATGCGGCACAGCGCCAGGCGGCCGAGGTAGGGCGAGGCGTCCAGGTTGGTGACGTGCGCCTGCAGCCGTGCGGTCTCGTCGTAGCTCGGCGGCGGGATGGTCTCGCGGATCACGTCGAAGAGCGGCCGCAGGTCCGGGCTGTCGGGGCTCTGCCCGTCGCCCGGGCGGGTCAGCGACGCCTGGCCCGTCTTCGCCTGGCAGTAGACGATCGGGAACTCGATCTGGTCCTCGCGCGCGTCCAGGTCCAGGAACAGCTCGTAGGTCTCGTCGACGACCTCGGCGATGCGCGCGTCGGGCCGGTCCACCTTGTTGACGATGAGGATGACGGGCAGGTCCTGCGCGAGCGCCTTGCGCAGCACGAACCGGGTCTGCGGCAGCGGGCCCTCGCTGGCGTCGACGAGCAGAGCGACGCCGTCGCACATCGACAGCGCCCGCTCCACCTCGCCGCCGAAGTCGGCGTGGCCCGGGGTGTCGACGATGTTGATGAGCAGCTCGCCGTGCTCGTCCCGCCGCCGCACGGCGGTGTTCTTGGCCAGGATCGTGATGCCCTTCTCGCGCTCCAGGTCCATCGAGTCGAGCATCTGGTCCTGCATCAGACGCGTGCTGACGGCACCCGTGTACTCCAGGAGCCGGTCGCTCAGAGTCGTCTTGCCGTGGTCGACGTGGGCGACGATCGCCACGTTGCGGATCTC
>DATMJH010000440.1:0-5987 GCA_035554015.1 Mycobacteriales bacterium | reverse complement strand
CCTGGACCTCGTTGCGCAGGCCCTTCTTGAAGCTCGGGCGCAGCGGACGGTCGGTCAGCCGGCAGGTGAGGATCGCGTCCTCCGAGGGCCGGCCCTCACGCCGGAAGAACGAGCCGGGGATGCGGCCCGCGGCGTACATCCGCTCCTCGACGTCGACCGTGAGCGGGAAGAAGTCGAAGCCCTCGCGGGGCTTCTTGCCGGCGGTCGTGGCGCTCAGCACCATCGTGTCGCCGAGGTAGATCGTCACGCTGCCGGCGGCCTGCTTGGCCAGCCGGCCGGTCTCCAGGCGGATCGTGCGCTTGCCGGTGGGGTTCTCGATGACGGCGTCGACGAACTCGCTGCCGTAGATGTAGCTCTCGTTCTCGTCCTGCAAGGCAGGCACTCCTCTTCACTGCACGCCGGTCGCGAGGCGGGATCCGGCGCTCAGTGGAAGCGGTCGGGGGCTGCGCTGTCGCAGTCCCGGCCGCCACTCCCGAGGACCGGGTCCGGCGGTGCGGTCCGGCTCTTCGGCTTGTCGCAGCGGCAGGTCGCCACTACGACGAAGGGGAGCGCCCGGGCGGGCACTCCCCTGTCGTGCTGCTAGCGGCGCAGACCGAGCCGCTCGATGAGGGCTCGGTAGCGGTTGATGTCGGTCTTCTCCAGGTACTTCAGCAGCCGTCGGCGACGACCCACCAGCTGCAGCAGGCCGCGGCGGGTGTGGTGGTCGTGCTTGTGCTGCTTGAGGTGCTCGGTGAGGTCGCTGATGCGCTTGCTCAGCAGCGCGACCTGCACCTCCGGGGACCCGGTGTCGCCCTCGGTCGTGGCGTACTCGGACATGATCGACTTCTTGGTGTCCGTGTCGAGCGCCACGGGCTTCCTCCGGGATCTGCAGGTGTGTGCCCGAGGTCTTCGTCACCCGGGCAGGCAGTCACACCGCCGGCGAACCGGCGTGGGCCCGAGGCTACCAGCCGGCCGCCCCGCCCCCCGCGTCCCCGACGGGAGGGCTCCCGACGGGTCCGGAGCGGCGCGGAGGCGACGGGAGGGCTCCGGTCGGTCAGACGGCGGCGCGGTGCTCGAAGAGGTGGTCGAGGAAGCGCAGCAGCTCGAGCGGTTCGAACGGCTTGGGCAGGAAGTAGTCCACGCCCTCCGACCACGCCTGCCAGGCGTGGGTGTCGTCGGCGGCCGCGGTGAGCATGACCACCGGCAGGTCGGCGCTGCTGGCCGAGGCGCGCAGCCGCTGCAGCACCTGGTGGCCGTCGATGCCCGGCATCATCACGTCGAGCACGACGCAGTCCGGCCGCTGCTGCTCCACCCGCCGCAGCGCGACGAAGCCGTCCTCGGCGAGGACCACGTCGTGGCCCTCCTCCTCGAGCACGTCCCGCACGAGCGCGCGCACGGTCGGCTCGTCGTCGACCACGAGGATGCGGGCCACAGCGTCCTCCTTCCGAGCGGCAGACCATGGGCGAGCTGTCCTGGTCCTGACGTCGGCGTCCGGAGGACGTGGTGCTTCACCCTTCCGGGTGACCAGCCAGCAGCTCGCGCGTCCGCGCGACGTCGTCGTCCATCTGGGCGACCAGGTCCTCGGGACGGTCGAAGCGCAGCATGTCGCGCAACCGCTGGGTGAAGGTGACGCCGACGTGCTCGCCGTACAGGTCGAGCCCGGCGTCGGCGTCGAGGACGAAGGCCTCGACGCGTCGCTCACGGCCGGCGAAGGTCGGGTTGGTGCCGATGCTGATGGCGGCGGGCAGCGCCTCGCCCGACGGCGCCCCCTGCCGGGCCTGCCGGGCCGACGGCAGCCGCACGAGACGGCCGGCGTAGACGCCGTCGGCCGGCACCGCGCTCCACGGCAGCGGCTCGACGTTGGCCGTCGGGTAGCCCATCTCGCGACCCCGGCGGTCGCCCCGCACGACGACGCCCTCGACGCGGTGATCGCGGCCCAGCGCCGCCGCAGCGGCGCGCACGTCGCCGGCCGCGACGCACGACCGCACGTACGTGGACGACCAGGTGGTCTCGCCGGTGCCCTGCAGCGGCGCGCCCTCGACGGTGAACCCGAACCGCCGGCCGTCGGCGGTGAGCGCGGCGACGTCGCCGGCCGCCCTGTTGCCGTATCGGAAGTTCTCGCCGACGACGACGGCCGCGGCGTGCAGGTGCTCGACGAGCACGGCATGCACGAACTCCGCCGGTGTCAGCCGGCTGAACTCGACCGTGAACGGGAGCACGCACATGACGTCGACGCCCAGCTGCTCGAGCAGCTCGGCCTTGTAGCGCGAGCTGGTGAGCATCGGTGGGTGGCTGCCCGGCCGCACGACCTCGCTGGGGTGCGGGTCGAAGGTGAGCACCACCGACGGCAGCCCGGCCGCGCGTGCCTTCTCGACCGCGCGGCCGATCGTCTTCTGGTGGCCGCGGTGGACGCCGTCGAACATGCCGATGGTGACGACGCACCGGCCCCACCCGGGCGGTGCGCTGTCGAGGCCCCTCCACCGCTGCACGCCGGCAGCCTAGTGACGGGCGCGCGACTCCCAGGCAGCCAGCACGTCGCGCTGCTTGCGCTCCCGCCAGCGCACGAGCAGGCCGGCACGGTGAGCGTCCTGCACCGCTCGTTCGACCATCGCGAGACGGACCTGCGGTTCCAGCGACGCGGCGCGCCGCCGCTGCGCACGGGCGTGCCCGTCGAACGTCGCCTCCTCCCACGGGTCGCCGGTCACCGCTCCCCCGAGATCTCACGCAGCACCGCCACGTCCTGCAGGTCGACCGGCCGACCCGCCTCGGTCTTCATGTGGATGAGGTGGCGCACGGAGGCCACGCGCACCGGGACCTCTCCGATGCGCACGACGTCCGCCTCGTCGTAGAGCTCGTCGAACGGCACGGGCTCCTCGACGAAGACGTCGACTTCCCGCAGCGGCGAGGCGGGGTCGTAGAACGAGAAGACGAGCAGGTTGCGGTTCTCGTGCCAGTCCCGGCGGAGCTCGGCATCGGCGAAGTCCTCGGCCGCGACGGGCAGGCGAGGCAGCATCCCCGTCGAGGTGATCGCGGCCATCGCCGCCCGTGCCTGCGGCTCGGCGAGGTCGATCACGAGGTCCAGGTCGAGCGTCATGCGGGCGTGCCCCTGCAGGACGACGGCGGTCCCGCCGACGACGACGTAGCGCACCCGGGCGGCGTGGAGCGCCGCGTGCACGTCGTCGTAGAGCCCTGGCTGCACCGCGCCACGGTACGGCGGTCAGCCGCCCGCGGGGGCGAAGACGACGGCCGGGCGGGCCGCGCCGGCGCGGTCCTCGACCAGGGCGATGCACCGCCCGTCGGGGGCGAACGCGCCGTGCAGCCCCTCCGCACCTGTCGGCGCCAGCCGCCTGCCGAACGACAGCGCGACCGCCTCGTCGGCGTCGAGCCGGCGCACCGGGAAGGCGGCGGCGACGGCGTCGTCGAGCCGGACGACGGCGGCGTCGCAGCGCCCGGGCTCGGCGAGATCCTCGAGGGCGCGGGCGACGTCGAGCCCGAACGGCCCGACGCGCGTGCGCCGCAGCGCCGTGAGGTGCGCCCCGACGCCGAGCGCCGCCCCCAGGTCGCGGGCGAGCGCGCGCACGTACGTGCCGCTGCTGCAGACGACGACGACGTCGACGTCGTCGCCGCGCCGGTCGAGCACCTCGAAGCGCGAGACGACGACCGGCCGGGCCGCGAGCGCCACCTCCTCGCCGGCGCGGACGCGCGCGTACGAGCGCACGCCGTCGACCTTCACCGCCGACACCGACGACGGCACCTGGTCGAGCGGTCCGGTCAACGCCGCCACGGCCTGCCGGATCGCGGCGTCCGAGACCAGGGACGCGTCGCGCGTCTCGACGACCTCGCCCTCGGCGTCGTCGGTGACCGTCGTCTGCCCGAGCCGCAGCGTCGCCTCGTACGCCTTGTCGGTCAGCGCGAGGTGGCCCAGCAGGCGGGTCGCCTTGCCGATGCCGAGCAGCAGCACGCCGGTGGCCATCGGGTCGAGCGTGCCGGCGTGGCCCACCTTGCGCGTACGGGCCAGCCGCCGCACCCTCCCGACGACGTCGTGCGAGGTCCAGCCGGCGGGCTTGTCGACGACGAGCAGCCCGTCCGGCGCCGGCTGCGAGTGATCAACAAGAGGTCGACGGCGACACGCCGTCGGTGTGTCGCCGTCGATCCCTTGTCGATCACCGGTCACGGGCGCGGGTCGACCTCGTGACCGGGCTCGTCGGTCTCGTCCCCGGCCGCCCGCGGCGCCCGGTACGGGTCCGGCTCGCCCGCGGGCTCGGCCGACTCGGCGAGCGCCTGCACCTGGGCGTCGGCCTGCCGCGCCTGCTGGAGCAGCTCGTCGATGCGCCCGGCGGTCTCCGGCACGACGTCCGCGACGAACGTCAGGGACGGCGTGTACCGGACGCCGGTCTGCCGCCCGACAGCGGTGCGGAGCACGCCCTTGGCCGACTCGAGCGCCATGGCGCTGCTCTGCCGCTCGTCGTCGGAGCCGTAGACCGTGTAGTACAGCGTCGCCTCGCGCAGGTCCGGCGTCACCTTGGCGTCGGTGATCGTCACCATCCCGAGCCGCGGGTCCTTGACCTGCAGCTCGAGGGTGGACGCGACCACCTCGCGGATCCGCACCGCGAGCTTGCGGGCCCTCGCGACGTCGACCATGGCTTCAGTCCTCATCTCCGTACAGGCGCTGCCGGGCCGACAGCACCTCGAGCTCCGGCCGCGCGGCCACGAGCCGCTCGCACCGGTCCAGCACGTCCCGGCAGTGCCCGGCGTCCGCCGACACCACCGCCACCCCCACCAGCGCCCGCCGGTGCAGGTCCAGATGACCCGCCTCAGCCGCCGCCACCTCGAACTTCCGCCGCAGCTCGCTCACCACCGGCCGCACCACCGACCGCTTCTCCTTCAGCGACCGCACCTCCCCCAGCAGCAGATCGAGCTCCAGCACCCCCACGAACACGGGCACCTCCTCGGATCGGCCACGACCGCTGCGGGCCGGGTGGAGCGACGACGGGCGCAGAGACGGCAGCAGGAGCGGGACTGGCTGAGCCGGCGGAGAGGGCGAGGGAGCCGGCCCGCCGGAGGCGGATGGTGTGCGGAAGCGACCTCGAGCGGCTGAGGAACGAAGCCGCAGTCGCGGAGCACACCACCCGCGCAGGCGGGCCGGCGGAACCCAGACCTAGGCCCGCGGCTTCTCGCGGTTCTCGAACGTCTCGATCACGTCGTCGACCTTGATGTCGTTGAACGACCCGAGCCCGATACCGCACTCGTACCCCTCACGCACCTCGGTCGCGTCGTCCTTGAACCGCTTGAGCGACTCGATCTTGAGGTTCTCCGCCACGACGACGCCGTCGCGCACCAGCCGCGCCGACGAGTTGCGGCGGATCAGCCCGCTGCGCACGAGGCAGCCGGCGATGTTGCCGAACTTGCTGGAGCGGAACACCTCGCGGATCTCCGCCGTGCCGAGCTGCACCTCCTCGAACTCCGGCTTGAGCATGCCCTTGAGGGCCGCCTCGACGTCCTCGATCGCCGCGTAGATGACCGAGTAGTACCGGATGTCGACGTGCTCGCGCTCGGCCAGCTCGCGGGCATTGCCCTCGGGCCGGACGTTGAAGCCGAGGATGACGGCGTCGGACGCGCGGGCCAGGTTGATGTCGTTCTCGGTGATGGCACCGACGCCGCGGCCGATGATCCGCAGCGACACCTCCTCGCCGACGTCGATCTTCAGCAGCGCGTCCTCGACGGCCTCGACCGAACCCGACACGTCGCCCTTGAGGATGAGGTTGAGCTGGGTCTTCTCGCCCTCCTTGAGCCGCTCGAACAGCGACTCGAGGGTGGGACGGCCACGGCTCTGCGCGAGGGCCGCGGCCCGCTCGCGCGCCTGCCGCTGCTCGGCGATCTGCCGGGCGGTGCGGTCCTCCGGCACGACGAGGAAGTTGTCGCCGGCGCTCGGCACCGAGGTGAACCCCAGCACCTGCACCGGACGCGACGGGTAGGCCTCGACGATGTCGTCGCCGTGCTCGTCGAAC
>DATMJH010000439.1:0-6125 GCA_035554015.1 Mycobacteriales bacterium | reverse complement strand
GGCGTCGACGAGACCTCACACGCCGAGGCGGCGTACGAGCTCGGCGGCATCCGCACCGCCGGCTTCGGTGCCGGCACGCCGGCGTCGGCGCGCGTCACGGAGAGGGCTGAGGCATGAGGCTCATCACCGCGGTCGTCAAGCCGTTCAAGCTCGACGACGTCAAGACCGCGCTCGAGTCCTTCGGGGTGCAGGGCATGACCGTCAGCGAGGTGCAGGGCTACGGCCGCCAGCGCGGGCACACCGAGGTCTACCGCGGGGCGGAGTACACCGTGTCGTTCGTGCCGAAGGTGAAGGTCGAGGTCCTCGTCGACGACGCCGACGCCGCCGACGTGCTGGAGGTCGTCGCCAAGTCGGCGCAGACCGGCAGCATCGGGGACGGCAAGGTGTGGTCCACGCCGGTGGACGACGTCGTCCGGGTCCGCACCGGCGAACGAGGGGTGGAGGCGCTCTGACATGCGACTGGTGACCGCCGTCGTCAAGCCGTTCAAGCTCGACGACGTCAAGGCGGCGCTCGAGGCGCTCGGCGTGCAGGGCATGACGGTCAGCGAGGTGCAGGGCTACGGCCGCCAGCGCGGACACACCGAGGTGTACCGCGGGGCGGAGTACACGGTGGCGTTCGTGCCCAAGGTCCGCGTCGAGGTCGTCGTCGACGACGCCGACGCCGCCGGGGTCGTGGACGCCGTCGTCGCCGCGGCGAGCACCGGGTCGATCGGGGACGGCAAGGTCTGGACGACGCCGGTCGACGACGTCGTTCGGGTCCGCACCGGCGAACGCGGCCCGGAAGCCCTCTGACCACCACCCCCCTCCCGCTGCGTCCGCGTCCTGACACATCCCCCGCGCGTCAGGACGCGGACGCAGCTGCGTGCCGCGGAGCCCGGCGTCCGCACGCATCCGCGGACGTCGGGTGCCAGGACGCGGACGCAGCGAGGGGGTGGAGGCGGCGGTGAGGGAGGAGCGGGCGGCGCTGCTGGGCCGCGGCGACCTGCGCGGTGCCGAGCTCGGCGCCGCGCTGGTCGAGCTGGCCGACAGCTGGCTGGCCGGGCTGCTCGGCGACCCGGGCGGCGGCGCGGCGCTCGTCGCGGTCGGCGGCCTCGGCCGGCGCGAGCTGGCGCCCGGCAGCGACCTCGACCTGCTGCTGCTGCACGACGGCCGGCGGGACGACGTCGCGAAGCTGGCCGACGCCGTCTGGTACCCGGTGTGGGACAGCGGCCTCGGGCTCGACCACTCGGTGCGCACCGTGGCCGAGGCGGTCGCCGTCTCGCGGGAGGACCTCAAGGCCGCGCTCGGGCTGCTCGACGCCCGGCACGTCGCGGGCGACGAGGCGCTGACCGCCGAGCTGGTCACGGCCGCCCGCGCCGGCTGGCGCGCTGACGCCGACCGCCGGCTGCCGGAGCTGCGCCGGGCCGTGGAGGACCGCGCCCGCGAGCACGGCGAGGTCGCCTTCCTGCTGGAGCCGGACCTGAAGAGCGCCCGCGGCGGGCTGCGCGACGTGCACGCGCTGCACGCCGTGGCCGTGGCGCAGCGCGCCGACCCGCCGTCGGCGGCCGTGCGCGCGGCGCACCGCGTCCTGCTCGACGTGCGCGCCGAGCTGCACCGCCGGGCGGTCGCCGATGGCCGCCGGCCGACCGACCGGCTGCTGCTGCAGGAGCAGGACGACGTCGCGGCGGTGCTGGGCCACGCCGACGCCGACGCGCTGGTCGCTGACGTCGCCACCGCCGCGCGTGCCGTCGCGTTCGCGTCCGACACCGTCTGGCGGCGCGTGCTGCCGCCGGCCCGGCCACGCCGCCGGCTGCTCGGGCGGCGCCCGCAGCAGCCGGTCCGCGTGCCGCTGGCCGACGACGTCGTCGAGCAGGACGGCGAGGTGGTCCTCGCCCGCGCGGCAGCGCCCGAGCGTGACCCCGTCCTGCTGCTGCGTGTCGCCGCCGCGGCCGCCCGCGCCGGGCTCCCGATCGCGCCTTCGACGCTCGACCGGCTGGTCCGCCTGCGCCCGCCGATGCCGGAGCCGTGGCCTCGGCCGGCGCTCGACGAGCTCGTCGCGCTGCTGGCCGCCGGAGCCGGTGCGGTCGCCGTCATGGAGGCGCTCGACCAGAGCGGCGTGCTCGTCGAGCTGGTGCCCGAGTGGGCGCCGGTGCGCAGCCGGCCGCAGCGCAACAGCTACCACCGCTTCACCGTCGACCGGCATCTGGTCGAGGCCGCGGCCGCCGCGGCCGCGCTGACCAGGCGGGTCGCGCGCCCCGACCTGCTGCTGCTCGGCGCGCTGCTGCACGACATCGGCAAGGGCCGGCCCGGCGACCACACCCTCAACGGGATGGCTGTCGTCCGCGTGCTCGCGCCGCGGCTCGGACTGCCACCGCACGACGTCGACGTGCTCGTCGCGCTCGTCGAGCACCACCTGCTGCTGGCCGAGGTCGCGACCCGGCGCGACCTCGCCGACCCCGCGACGGCGCGCGCGGTGGCGGACGCCGTCGAGTCGGCCGAGGTGCTCGAGCTGCTGCACGCCCTCACCGAGGCCGACAGCCGGGCCACCGGGCCGGCGGCCTGGAGCCCGTGGAAGGCCCGGCTCGTCGACGAGCTCGTCGGTCGCGTCGGCGCGCTGATGGCCGGGCTGCCGCCCCCACCGCCGGGTGCGCTGGCCGACTGGCAGCAGGCAGCGGTGGACGGCGGCGGCCCCGCGCTGGTGGCGCGGGAGGACGAGGTGACCGTCGTGGCGCCCGACCGGCCGGGGCTGCTGTCGATCGCGGCCGGCGTGCTTGCCCTGCACCGGCTCGACGTGCGCAGCGCGGAGGCGGGGGCCCAGGGGTCGACGGCGTTCACCGTGTTCCGGGTCGCGCCCCGGTACGGCGCGATGCCGGACTGGTCGGTCGTGCAGGACGACCTGCGGGCGGCACTGACCGGCCGGCTGCCGCTCGCCGGGAGGCTGGCCGCGCGGGAGGCGGCGTACCGCCGCACCGGCCCGCCGCCGGCGCCGCCGGCGGTGCGGCTGCTCGACGACGTCGCGTCGGCTGCCACCGTCGTCGAGGTGCGCGCCGCCGACGGGATGGGCGTCCTGCACCGCATCACCGCGGCGCTGGAGGGCGCCGGGCTCGACGTGCGCACCGCGCACATCTCGACGCTGGGCGCCGACGTCGTCGACGCGTTCTACGTGGTCGGGCCCGACGGGCGGCCGCTGCCGGACGGCGCCGCGCGCGAAGAGTGCATCCGGGCGGTTCTCGACGCACTCGCCACCCCGGGAGAGTGACACGCAGCGTGATCGACTGACGCCCGGGCCGCGTCCGCCTACCCTCGACGCAGGGAGGGCGGTCGTGCGACGAGGAGGCGGAGCTGCGGCGCGCCGGGCGGTGGCGGCTGCGGCCGCGCTGGTCGTGCCGTCCGTGGGGCTGGCCCGCGCCCTGCGCGAGACGCGCGCGCGGCTCGCCGAGGCCGAGCGCCGGCTGGTGGAGCAGGCCCAGCGCGACGCGCTCACCGGGCTGCCGAACCGGACGTGGGTGCTCGCCGAGCTCAGCCGCCTGCTGTCGCGCGGCGAGCCGGTCGCGCTCGTGCTGCTCGACCTCGACCGCTTCCAGGTCGTCAACGACGGCCTGGGCCACGACGCCGGCGACCGCTTCCTGTGCGCGGTGTCGGACCGGCTCCGCGCCGCTGCTCCGCCCGACTGCGCGGTCGCCCGGCTCGGCGGTGACGAGTTCGCGCTGGTCGGCCGCGGCGCCCGCACCGACGACGACGCCGCGGCCCTGGCCGCCACCGCCCTGCAGGCACTCGCCGAGCCGGTGGAGGTGTCGGCGGCGGCGTCGGTCGTGCCGGTCGCCAGCGCGGGTGTCGCGGTGGCCCGGCCCGATGCGACGGCCGACACGATGCTGCGGGACGCCGACACCGCGATGTACGTGGCCAAGGGCGCCGGTGGCGGCCGCGCCCAGCTGTTCACCTCGGCGCTGCACGACGCCGCCGCACGCACGCACGCGCTACAGGTCGACCTGCGGCGGGCGCTGCAGGAGGCGGCCCTCACCGTGGTGTACCAGCCGGTCGTCGACCTCACCACCGGCAAGGTCGCCGGGTGCGAGGCGCTGGTGCGGTGGGACGACGCGCAGCGCGGCCCGGTGTCCCCGGGTGAGTTCGTGGCGGTCGCCGAGCAGAGCGACCTCGTCGTCGAGCTCGGCGACTACGTGCTGCGGCAGGCGCTGGAGCAGGCCGCGACCTGGCCGGCGGGTCTGCGCGGCACCGCTCCGGGGGTGGCCGTCAACGTGTCGGTGCGCCAGCTGCTGGACCCGCAGCTGCCCAAGCGCGTCGCCGGGCTGCTCGCCGACACCGGCGTCGACCCGATCCGCCTCACCCTGGAGGTCACGGAGTCCGCACTCGTCGGCGACATCGGTCCGGTGGTCGAGGCACTGCAGGCGCTGCGGGACGTCGGCGTCAAGCTCGCCATCGACGACTTCGGCACCGGCCACGCCTCGCTCAGCTACCTCGCCGGCTTCCCGATGGACGTCGTCAAGATCGACCAGTCGTTCGTCGCCGGCTGTGCCCGCGACGCCGGCAACGCCGCCATCGTCTCCGGCGTGGTCGCGATGGCGGAGGCCTTCGGCCTGCGGGTGGTCGCCGAGGGCGTCGAGGACGCCGACCAGCTGCGCGTCCTGCGGCGGTCCGGGGTCGACGAGGCCCAGGGATTCCTGCTGGCCCGGCCGCTGCCGGCCTCGGAGGTCGTCGGCGTGCTGTCCGCCGCCCTGGCCGAGGAAGCTGTGCCGCTGCCCCGGACACCCGCGCTGCCGGAGTCCGCGGCGAGCGGCGACCTCGACACCCCGCAGCGGTTCCGGCTGCTGCTCGACGCCGCCCGCGACGTGACCGCCTGCGTCGACCTGGAGTCGGTGCTCGAGCGCTCGTTCGCGGCGCTGCGGACCTTCGTCGAGTTCACCGGCGGCTCCATCCAGCTCGTGGACGGCGACGTCGTCCGGCTCGCCGCGACCGACCCGCCGGCCACGCCCGAGGCGCTGGCCGCGTCGATCCCGCTGGGGCAGGGCATCGGCGGTGGCATCGCGCTGTCCGGTGAGCCGCGCTACCTGCCGGACATCACCATCGTCTCGGCGGTGACGTCGGGCCGGCGCAGCCGGAGCACGTCGTCGGGCGTGCGCAGCTACTACGGCGTCCCGCTGGTGGCCGAGGGCCGCATCATCGGCGTGCTGCAGGTCGACTCCACCGAGGTCGACGCCTTCGACGACGCCGACCGGCTGCTGGTCCTGTCGTTCGCGTCCGTGGTCGCCGCAGCGCTGCAGAACACCCGGATGTTCGAGCGCGAGCTCGACGCCTTGCAGCGGCCGCCGGGCTGAGCCGCCGCGACTACCCTCGACCCGACCTGCCCCCCGACGTCAGAGGCGCGATGTTCGACACCCTGTCCGACCGGCTCGATCAGGTCTTCAGCTCGCTGCGCGGCAAGGGCCGGCTGACCGACGCCGACATCGACGCCACCGCTCGCGAGATCCGCATCGCGCTGCTCGAGGCCGACGTCGCCCTGCCGGTCGTGAAGGCCTTCATCGGCGCGGTGAAGGAGCGCGCCCGCGGCGCCGAGGTGTCGCAGGCCCTGAACCCGGCGCAGCAGGTCATCAAGATCGTGAACGAGGAGCTCGTCGCCGTGCTCGGCGGCGACACCCGGCACCTGCGCTTCGCCAAGAACCCGCCGACCGTCGTCATGCTCGCCGGCCTGCAGGGCGCCGGCAAGACCACCCTGGCCGGCAAGCTGGCGCTGTGGCTGAAGGGGCAGGGCCACGCGCCGCTGCTCGTGGCCTGCGACCTGCAGCGCCCGAACGCCGTGCAGCAGCTCGAGGTCGTCGGCAAGCAGGCCGGCGCCGACGTGTTCGCGCCCCACCCGGGGACGAACGCGGCCGGGGTCAGCGCCGCGGCCGAGCCCGGCGACCCGGTCCAGGTGGCCCGTGCCGGCGTCGAGCACGCCCGACGGATGAACCACGACGTCGTCGTCGTCGACACCGCCGGCCGGCTCGGCGTCGACGCCGAGATGATGCAGCAGGCCGCGGACATCCGGGCCGCCGTGCAGCCCGACGAGGTGCTGTTCGTCGTCGACGCGATGATCGGCCAGGACGCCGTCGTCACGGCCCAGGCGTTCCAGGACGGCGTCGGCTTCACCG
>DATMJH010000438.1:0-6696 GCA_035554015.1 Mycobacteriales bacterium | reverse complement strand
GCCACCGGCCGGCCAGCCGGGCTGGCAGGCCGGTGGCGGCGCCGGGGACGGGGAGGGCGGCGGCCCACCCGCCGCACCGTCGGGTGGGGACGCGGCGGCGCGCGCGGCGTCCCCCCCGTCGTCGGGCGACGCCCAGTCGTGCGGAGTCGTCACGGTGTCGTCACGGTCTCGCAGCCCCGTCCCTGTCGCGCGGCGCCCGCGGCGGGCGCACGCGTCCATGCTGGCACGCCGGGCACCGGCCCGGCGCCTCGCGCGTTGAACCGCCGGACGCGCGGGCCTCGGTGCGACGATCGGCGTCGGCAGGGACGGAGCCAGCGAGAGGAGGTGGGCGGCCGATGACCGCTGCCCGGGGCGGCAAGGTGCTCGTCGTCGACGACGACCCCGCGCTGGCCGAGATGCTCGGCATCGTGCTGCGAGGGGAGGGGTTCGACCCCTCGTTCGTCGCCGACGGCGACGCCGCGCTCGGGGCCTTCCGCCGGGAGCGGCCCGACCTCGTGCTGCTCGACGTCATGCTGCCGGGCACCGACGGCGTCGAGGTGTGCCGGCAGATCCGCGCCGAGAGCGGCGTGCCGATCGTCATGCTCACCGCGCGGGGCGACACGCTCGACGTCGTCAACGGGCTCGAGAGCGGCGCCGACGACTACGTGGTCAAGCCGTTCAAGGCGCGCGAGCTGGTGGCGCGGGTGCGGGCCAGGCTGCGCGCGCCCGAGCACGAGGAGCTGGAGACGCTCACGATCGGCCCGCCGGACGACCCGGTCACCATCGACGTGCCGGGCCACCGCGTCACCCGCGGGCCCGACGACGAACCGGTGCAGCTGACCCCGCTGGAGTTCCAGCTGCTCGTCGCCCTGGCGCGCAAGCCGCAGGTCGTGTTCACCCGCGAGGTGCTGCTCGAGCAGGTCTGGAACTACCGGCACGCCGCCGACACCCGGCTGGTCAACGTGCACGTGCAGCGGCTGCGGGCCAAGGTCGAGCGCGATCCCGAGCACCCGCAGGTCGTCGTCACCGTCCGCGGCGTCGGCTACAAGGCAGGACCCGACTGACCGCCGGCCCGCCGTCGACGCGCCCGGCGCGCGGCGAGGCGCCGCCGGCCGAGCCGCCCACGGCCGACGCGCGGCCGGCCCGTCCTGCCCCGATCTCACTCGACCCGCCGTGGCGGCGGGCCGCGGCCCGCGCGCTGCGCGTCGCGCGGGCGGCCGAGCAGGCGGTCGCGGCGCGGTGGCGGTCGTCGCTGCGGCTGCGCGTCGTCGGCACGACCGTGCTCACGGGCACGGTCGTCGTCGCGCTGTTCGCCTCGCTGCTCATCGGCTCGATCGGCCGCGGCCTGGTCGAGGCCAAGACCACGTCGGCCCTCGTCGAGGCCTCGACCTCGCTGCAGCTCGCGCGAGGCGAGGTCGAGCGGGCCGGCGTGACCGGCCAGGCGGCGTCGGTGGCGGTGCTCGAGCAGGTCGTGCAGGACCTGTCCGACCGCGGCTCGGCCGGCGACCTGTTCACGGTCGTGCTGGCCGGGCCGACCGGCGGCACGTCGTTCACCTCGCCGGGCGTGCGGCTCGACGACGTGCCGCCCGAGCTCGCCGAGCGGCTGCAGCAGGAGCCCGGTCCGCTGTACGCGTTCGCGCCCGTGCCCGACGGCGGCGACCGCGGTCTGGTCGTCGGCGCCACCCTCGCCGTGCCGGCACTCGGCGAGCACCGCCTGTACCACCTGTTCCCGCTCGACGCCGAGCGCGAGACCTACTCCCTCGTCCGCCGGACCGCCGTGCTGGCCGGGTCACTGCTGGTGCTCCTGGTCGCGCTGCTCGCCTGGCTGGTCACCCGCCAGGTCGTCTCGCCGGTCCGGATGGCGGCGCGCACCGCCGAGCGGCTGGCGGCCGGCCGCCTCGAGGAGCGGATGCAGGTCTCCGGCGAGGACGAGCTGGCCCGGCTGGCGACCAGCTTCAACTCCATGGCCGAGGCGCTGCAGGCGCAGATCCGTCAGCTGGAGGACCTCTCCCGCGTGCAGCGGCGGTTCGTCTCCGACGTGTCGCACGAGCTCCGGACGCCGCTCACGACGGTACGCATGGCGGCCGACGTGCTCTTCGCCGGTCGCACCCGCTTCCCGCCCGAGGTCGCCCGGTCGGCCGAGCTGCTGCAGGACGAGCTCGAGCGGTTCGAGGCGCTGCTCGCCGACCTGCTCGAGATCAGCCGGTACGACGCCGGCGCTGCCGCCCTCGATGCCTCGCCGCTCGACGTCGTCGCGCTGCTCGAGCGGGTGGTGGCGGCTGCGCAGCCGCTGGCCGAGCGCAAGGGGTGCGCCGTCGAGCTGAGCGTGCCGTCGGGGCCGGTCGTCGTCGAGGCGGACGCGGTGCGGCTCGAGCGGGTGCTGCGCAACCTGGTCGTCAACGCCGTCGAGCACAGCGAGGGCCGGCCGGTGGAGGTCACCGTCGCCGGCACCGACGACGCCGTGTCGGTGCTGGTCCGCGACCACGGCGTCGGGCTGCAGCCCGGCCAGGCCGGGATGGTGTTCACGCGGTTCTGGCGCGCCGACCCCTCCCGCGCCCGCTCGACCGGCGGCACCGGTCTCGGGCTGGCGATCTCCTTCGAGGACGTCCGGCTGCACGGCGGCTGGCTGCAGGCGACCGGCCGGCCGGGGGAGGGCGCGGCGTTCCTCGTCACGCTCCCGACCCGCGCCGGCCGCCCGCCCGGGCCGAGCCCGCTCGAGCTGCCGTGGCCGACGGGTCCGCGGTGAGCGCGCGCGGGCTGCGGGTCGCCGCGGCGGTCCTGGCGGCCGCGCTGCTGCCGGCGTGCGGGCTGCCGGTCGAGGACGGCGTGCAGGCACCGGGGCGGGTCTCCTCCGACGACGCGGAGCGCGGCGACATCCAGGTGCTGCCGCCCGGCCCGCGGCCCGACGCCGGGCCGCGCGAGATCGTGCTCGGCTTCCTCGGCGCGCAGACGAGCGCGGACGGCGACCACGCCCTCGCCCGGGAGTTCCTCGCCCGCGAGGTGCGGGAGGAGTGGGACGACGACGCCGGCGTGCTCGTCTACGACCCGGGCAGCCTGGAGGTCAGCACCGGCCCCGGTGACGAGCGCGTCACCGTCCGGGCGCGTGCCGTCGCCACGATCGGCGCGGACGGCTCGTACCTGCTCACCGACCGCGCCACGGAGGACGACTACGCCCTGCGGCGCGACCCGGCGGGGCAGCTGCGCCTGGTCGACGTGCCGTCCGGCCTGCGCCTGACGCCGGCCGGCGCCGAGCGGTCGTTCCAGCCGTACTCGGTGTTCTTCCTGAGCCTCGCCACGGGCACCGACGTGCCACGGCGGCTGGTGCCCGACCGGGTGTTCCTCGCGTCCGACGCCGGTCCGGAGGCGCTCGTGCGCCGGGTGCTCGTCGGGCCGACCGCCGCGCTCGGCGGCGCGGTCGAGAGCGCCGTCCCGCCCGGCACGGCCCTGGCCTCGCCGGTCCGGGTCCGCGACGGCGTGGTCGAGGTCGACCTCGCCGGCGAGCTCGCCGAGCTCGGCGACACCCCGCGGCGGCACCTCGCCGCGCAGCTGGTCTGGACGCTGCAGACCGGCCTTCCGCAGACCTCGGGGGTGCGGCTGCTGCACGACGGCCGTCCCTACGACGTGCCGGGCGTCGACGCCGTGCAGGACCTGTCCGACTGGTCCGAGCTCGACCCGGCCGGCCCGGGCGTCGGCGCGTCGGCGGTGTACGTCTCCGACCGCACGCTGCGCCGGCTCGACGGCACGGTGACACCCAGCGCCGCGACCGACGGCAGCCTGCCGGTCGACCTCGCGGCCGCGCAGCCGGGCTCCGGTGACCTCGCGCTCGTCACGCGCGACGCCGGGCCCGGCGGGCGCGACGTCGTCCGGGTCGGGCCGGCCGGCGGTCCGTTCCCGGCGGTGCTCACGGTGCACGAGGTCCGCTCGCTGTCGTGGGGCAGCGGCGATCGCGGGCTGTGGGTGGTGCACGGCCCGGGCGCCCCCGACGCCGCGGCGACGGTCACGCTGGTGCCCGGCAGCGGCCCGCCGCGCACGGTGCGGTACGCGGTGCCGCCGGGCGCCGGCCCGCTGAGCGCGCTGCGCGCCTCGCGCGACGGCGCGCGCGTCGCCGCGATCTTCGGTCGGGGGGCGGAGCGGCGCCTGCACGTCGGCCGCGTCGAGCAGGGGTCGGGCGGCGCGCTGTCGGTCACCGGTCTGCGCGCCGTGGCCCCCGGCCTGGCCGACGTCGCCGACGTCGCCTGGGAGTCCGGCACGTCGCTGGTCGCGCTGGCGCCGTTCGGCACGCCCAACCGGTTGCCCGTCCGGCTGGCGGTCGACGGCTCGGACGTGGAGCCCGTCCGCGCGATCGGCCTGGACGGCGAGCCCGAGACCGTGGCGGCCGCCCCTGACCGGCCGCTCGTCGTCGGTGCCGTGGTGGGCGGGCGCCCGGTGCTGCTCGTCGAGAGCGGCGGGCTGTTCCGGCTGCAGCAGGGAACCGGCCGCGACCCGGCCTACCCCGGCTGACCGTCCACAGATCCGGCTGCCCAGCCCTGCTGCCGGGGGCGGCGGGGCACCGTCGCGTCGTGCTGACCCAGTGCTGACCTCGCCCTCGCCCGCCCGCGCGCTGGCCGAGGCGCTGCTCGACCTCGTCCTGCCGCAGCGCTGCGCCGGCTGCGCCGAGCCCGGCCGCGGGCTGTGCCCGGCGTGCCGTGCGGTGCTGGCCGCTCCGCCGCTCGGGCGCGTCGCCGACGGTCCGGCGCGGCTGCCGCCTCTCGCGGCCGCCGCCCGCTACGAGGGTGCGGTGCGCGCGGCGCTGCTGGCGCACAAGGAGCACGGCCGGCTGGCGCTGTCCGGGCCGCTCGGAGCGGCGCTGGCGGGGGCGCTGTCGTCGCTCGCCCTGCCCGCCGGCACCGTCGTGGTGCCCGTCCCGTCGTCGGCCCGGGTCGTGCGGGCACGCGGCCACGACCACGCCCGGCGGCTGGCCGCCGTGGCCGCCGCCGGGGTGCGGCTGCCGACGCGGCCGCTGCTGCGGCAGGTGCGCCCGGTCGCCGACTCGGCCGGGCTGTCGGCCGCCGACCGGGCGGCCAACCTGCGCGGTGCGCTCGCGGCGCGGCGGCCACTGCCCGGTGTCCGGGTGGTCGTGGTGGACGACGTCGTGACGACCGGCGCGACGCTGCGCGAGGCGGTGCGGGCGCTGCGGGCCGCGCAGGCCGAGGTGGCCGGCGTCGCGGTCGTGGCGGTGACGCCGCGGCGCGGGCGGTGACGGCGCCTCGTCGCCGGTCCGACGCACACCCGCCGGGCAGTCGCCGCACACCCGATGCAGACTGCTCGACCTGGCGCGACGAACGTCCTGGCGGGACCCCGCCTCTGTGCAGCGCGGGCTTTCGGGTCTAGCGTCGATGCCCTCCCCGACCGGGGCCTGCACCGCCCGGTCGCCGGACCGGAAGGAGGTGACCGCCCGACCGCCGGCGCCCCCTCGAGAACGCCGCCCGCCCGCCGGCCCGTCCGACTCGGCGGCCGCCGGGCCGCTCGAACCCGACCCCCTTCCGGAGAGGACCGACCTGCGTGGACATCGTCGTCAAGGGCCGCAACGTCGAGGTGCCGGAGCACTTCCGCGAGCACGTGCAGGACAAGCTCGCACCTGCCGAACGGCTCGACAGCCGGGTGATCCGGGTCGACGTGGAGCTCACGCACGAGAAGAACCCGCGCCAGTCCGACCGCTGCCAGCGCGTCGAGATCACCTGCCACAGCAAGGGGCCGGTGATCCGCGCCGAGGCCTCGAACAGCGACTTCTACGCCGCCCTCGACGCCGCGGTCGCGAAGCTCGAGGCGCGGCTGCGCAAGGCGCACGACCGCCGGCGGGTGCACCACGGCCGGCACACGCCGCCCTCGGTCGCCGAGGTGACCTCCGCACTGCCGCCCGCCGACCTGCCGAGCGAGGTGGCGGTCGGCCGCAACGGCCGCAGCGCCGAGACCGCCGTCGAGTCGGTCGCGCTGCTCGAGCGCGCGGACGGCCCGGAGGACGACACGGCCATGCTCATCGTGCGCGACAAGACGCACGCCGCCGAGCCGATGAGCACGGCCGACGCGCTGCACGAGATGGAGCTGGTCGGCCACGACTTCTACCTGTTCCTCGACGCCGACAGCGGCCGGCCGAGCGTGGTCTACCGGCGGCACGGCTACGACTACGGCGTCATCCGGCTCGCGGCCGGCTGAGCGACGCCGGTCGCGGTGCTGCCGCCCGACCAGCAGGCTGCCCTGCGCGGGAACCGCCTTGAGCGCGTCCCGGCCGTTCGTGCCGGTGCGTGCCATGATCTGCCGGGAACCCAGCCCGCGCCCGGACTCCACCGGTTCGTCGAGCGAGTTCCCAGGGAAGCCTCCGGGGCCCGGACCCGGAGGCGTGGTTCGGACGACGCGGCGCCTGCCGCAGGCTCCTGGAGGTCCAGTGACTGAGCAGCCGCCGACCGGCGTGCCTGCCGCCACCTCGCTCGCGGTGGAGCCGATCCGCGTGCTGGTGGTCGACGACCACGCCCTGTTCCGCCGCGGTCTGCAGATGGTCCTCGAGCAGGAGCCCGACATCGAGGTCGTCGGCGAGGCGAGCGACGGCGCGGAGGCCGTGGAGAAGAGCGCCGACACGCTCCCCGACATCGTGCTCATGGACGTCCGGATGCCCAAGCGCGGCGGCATCGACGCCTGCAGTGCAGGCGTCGATGCCGCCGCGCTTGGGCATCCGGACGTCCA
>DATMJH010000437.1:0-10830 GCA_035554015.1 Mycobacteriales bacterium | reverse complement strand
CGGCAACCGGATCGCGCTCGTCGACCTGCAGGCCGACAACGTCCTGCGGGTCGAGGCCCGCTGCGCCACCAGCCGCAGCGGCGAGGGCCTGCACCGGTTCGTCGACCCGGCCGACGGCGCCGTCTACCTGTACGCGCAGGCCTTCCTCGACGACGCCCAGCGGATGCTCGCCTGCTTCGACCAGCCCGACCTCAAGGCCGTCTTCCGGCTGACGGTCGACGCTCCGCAGGACTGGACGGTCATCGGCAACACCCGCGGGCAGCGGGACGGCGGTCGTTGGACGTTCGCCCCTACCGAGCCGATCTCGACCTACCTGTTCACGGTCGCCGCCGGCCCGTACGCCGGCGTGCAGCGCTGGCACGGCACGCCTGGCGACGGCGGCGTCGAGCTCGGGCTGTGGTGCCGGCGCTCGCTGGCCGAGCACCTGCTGACGCAGACCGAGACCGCCGAGCTCTTCGGCGTGACGGCCGCGGCGCTGACCCTGCAGCAGGAGCTGTTCGGGCGCGCCTACCCGTTCGGCGACAGCTACGACCAGCTGTTCGTGCCGGAGTTCAACGCCGGGGCGATGGAGAACCCGGGCGCCGTCACGTTCTCCGAGCAGTTCGTCTTCCGCGTGCGCGTCACCGAGGGGCAGCGGCGGCGGCGGGCGATGGTGGTCGCGCACGAGCTGTCGCACATGTGGTTCGGCAACCTCGTGACGCTGCGGTGGTGGGACGACGTCTGGCTGAACGAGTCGTTCGCCGAGCTGATGGGCTTCCTCACCGTCGACCGCGCGACCGCCTTCCGCGACACCTGGGTCGACTTCTGCACGAGCCGCAAGGCATGGGGGTACCGGGCCACCGGGTGCGTCGTCGGCAGCGCGTCGGCGCGGTAGCCCCACGACTTGCGGCTGGTGCAGAAGTCGACCCAGACGTCGTCGAAGCGGCCGGTGCGGTCGACCGTGAGGTAGCCCATGAGCTCGGCGAACGACTCGTTGAGCCACAGGTCGTCCCACCAGCGCATCGTCACGAGGTTGCCGAACCACATGTGCGACAGCTCGTGCGCCACGACCATCGCGCGGGTGCGGCGGCGCCCCTCCGTCATCCGGCCGCGGGCGACGAACTGCTCGGAGAAGGTGACGGCGCCGGGGTTCTCCATGGCGCCGGGGTTGAACTCGGGGACGAACAGCTGGTCGTAGGTGTCGCCGAAGGGGTAGGTGCGGCCGAACAGCCGCTGCTGCAGGTCGAGGGCCGCGCCGGTGACCTCGAACAGCTCGTCGGTCTCGCGGTCGGTCATCAGGTGCTCGGACATCGACCGACGGCACCACAGGCCCAGCTCGACACCGTCGTGCCAGCGGTGCACGCCCACGTAGGGGCCGGCAGCGACGGTGAACAGGTAGGTCGAGATGCGCTCGGTCGGGGCGAAGGTCCAGCGCCCGCCGTCGCGGGTGCCGCGCGCGTTGCCGACCACGGCCCAGTGCTCGGGGGCGTCGACGGTGAGGCGGAAGACCGCCTTGAGGTCGGGCTGGTCGAAGCACGCCAGCAGGCGCTGGCAGTCGTCGAGGAACGACTGCGCGTACAGGTACACCGCGCCATCCGCGGGGTCGACGAAGCGATGCAGGCCCTCGCCGCTTCGGCTGGTACGGCACCGCGCGACGACGCGCAGCACGTTCTCGGCGGCGAGGTCGGGCAGCGCGATGCGGCTGCCCTGCGCCGGCGGCAGGGCGCGGCCGTTGAGCTCGACCTCGAGCGCGGTGGCGTCGAGGTCGATCCACGTCTCGGCTCGCGGCTGCCGGCACGAGAAGCGGACCTCGCAGGTGGAGCGGAAGTCGGCGCCGTCCAGGGCCGGCCGCACGTCGAGGTGCACGTCGTAGGACTGCACGTCGAGCAGCGCCGCGCGGGTCGCTGCCTCGGCACGGGTCAGGTTGCGCACGTCAGCCCTGGACGACGCCGGCCAGCCGCTGCGCCACCTCGTCTGCGAGCTCGCGCGTCGGCGCCTCGACCATCACGCGCACGACCGGTTCGGTACCGGACGGGCGCAGCAGCACGCGGCCGTCTCCGCCGAGCGCGGCCTCCTCCTTGGCGACCGCGTCCAGCACCTCGGGCGCCCGCGCCCGCGAGCGGTCGGCGCGCACGTTCAGCAGCACCTGCGGCAGCACCGTGACGACGCTCGCGAGGTCGGCGAGGGAGCGGCCGGTGGCGGCGACGCGGCCGAGCAGCGACAGCCCGGTGAGCAGCCCGTCGCCGGTCGTCGACAGGTCGCCGAACACGACGTGGCCGCTCTGCTCGCCGCCGAGCGAGTGGCCCCCGGCGCGCATGGCCTCGAGCACGTACCGGTCCCCGACGGCGGTCTGCACGACGTCGATGCCGGCGTCGCGCATGGCGTTGACGAAGCCGAGGTTGCTCATCACCGTCGCGACGACCGTGCCGGTGCGGAGCCGGCCCCTCTCGCGCAGCCCGAGCGCGCACACGGCCAGGATCCGGTCGCCGTCGACGACCTCGGCCTCGGCCGTCGTGGCCAGGCAGCGGTCGGCGTCGCCGTCGTGCGCCAGGCCGACGTCGGCGCCGTGCTCGCGCACCGCGGCCTGCAGCGCCTCGAGGTGCGTGGCGCCGGTGCCGTCGTTGATGCGCGCGCCGTCGCCGTCCGCGTGCACGGCGACGACGTCGGCGCCGGCCCGCCGGTAGACCTCCGGCGCCAGCCGGCTGGCAGCGCCCTGCGCGCAGTCGACGACGACGCGCAGCCCGTCGAGCGGGTGCTCGAGCGTGGTGAGCAGCGCGTCGAGGTAGGCCTCGACCCGCTGCGCCGGGGCGGCGGCGATGGTCCCCACGTCGGTTCCGGTCGGCCGGCCGCCGCCGGCCGCGAGACCGGCTTCCACGGCGTCCTCGACGGCGTCGGGCAGCTTGTGGCCTCCCGGCCCGAACAGCTTGAGCCCATTGTCCGGCATCGGGTTGTGCGACGCCGAGATCATCAGGCCCAGGTCCGCGGCGCCGGTCGCGCAGGCGTGCGCCACCACGGGCGTGGGCACGACGCCGAGCAGCTCGACGTCGAGCCCCTCGCTGGTGAACCCCGCCGCGGCGGCCGACTCGAGCATCGGGCCGGACGGCCGCGTGTCACGGCCGATGGCGACGGTGAGCCGGCCGGCGCGCTCGCCCCGCAGCACCCGCGCGGCGCTGGCGGCCAGGTCCATCGCGAGCCGTGGGGTGAGCAGCTCCCCGTTGGCAACGCCGCGCACGCCGTCGGTGCCGAACAGCCGGCTCATTGCTGGGTCCTCTCCGCGAGGTGATCAGGGTGCGGCCCTGGCGCTGCACGACGTCCCAGCCTGCACCTTGATCACCGGGAAGGCGGTCTGGCCGGGCACGCCGAGGGGCGGTCACCGGACCGGTGACCGCCCCTCGGGACGTCCTAGCGCTTGGAGTACTGCGGCGCCTTGCGGGCCTTCTTCAGGCCGTACTTCTTGCGCTCCTTGACCCGCGCGTCGCGGGTGAGGAAGCCCTCCTTCTTCAGCGCCGGACGGTCGTCGGCCTCGACCTCGACCAGCGCACGGGCGATCGCCAGGCGCAGCGCACCGGCCTGGCCCGAGATGCCGCCACCCTGCAGGCGGGCGATGACGTCGTACTGCCCGGTCTTCTCGAGCGTCACGAACGGCTCGTTGATCGCCTGCTGGTGGACCTTGTTCGGGAAGTACTCCTCGAGCGTCTTGCCGTTGAGGCGGTACTGCCCGGTGCCGGGGACGAGCCGGACGCGGACGACGGCCTCCTTGCGGCGACCGACGGTCTGGATGAGGTCTGCGGTCGGGGCGGTCACTGGGCAACCTGCTTCAGCTCGTAGGGCACCGGCGACTGCGCCTGGTGCGGGTGGGTCGGCCCGGCGTAGACCTTCAGCTTCGACAGCATCTGCCGGCCGAGCGTGTTGTGCGGGAGCATGCCCTTGATCGCCTTCTCGATGATCCGCTCGGGCTTGCTGTCGAGCACCTCGGCGTACGAGCGCCGCTTGAGCCCGCCCGGGAAGCCGGAGTGCCGGTAGACGGTCGACTGCTCGCGCTTGTTGCCGGTCATGGCGACCTTGCCGGCGTTGACGATGACGACGAAGTCGCCGGTGTCGAGGTGCGGCGCGTAGTAGGGCTTGTGCTTGCCGCGCAGCAGCTGGGCGGCCTGGCTCGCCAGCCGGCCGAGCACCACGTCCGTGGCGTCGATGACGTGCCACTGACGCTGGACGTCAGCAGGCTTGGGCTGGTACGTGCGCACGGGGACCGCTTCTTCCGTCGGGGCTGTCGCTGGTTCGGACGAGGGCCGGGCGAGGGCGCGCGGAAGCGCGCCCGCCGGGCAACAGCCCGCCACGATACCCGAGCGGCTCGTCGCCGAGCAAAGCCCGCCGACCCGCACGGGAGGGCTCCCGTCGGCACACGCCGGTGCCGGAACCGTCGGGAGGGCTCCCGTCGGCTGCCAGGCGCCGAATCCGTCGGGAGGGCTCCCGTCGGCTGCCAGGCGGGCCGGCACCGTCGGGAGGGCTCCCGTCGGGTCAGAGGGGGCGGGCCAGCTCGAGCTCGACGGCGGACGGGTCGAGCGGGTACGGCCGACGCCGACGAGTGTCGGTGAAGCCCAGCCGCCGGTAGGCCGCCTGCGCCCGGCCGTTGGCCTCGTGCACCTCGAGGTGCAGGGCGGGCGCGCCCTCGCCCCGCGCCCAGTCGCTGACGGCGTCGACCAGCCGCTCGAGCAGCCCCCGGCCGCGCAGGTCGGGGGCGACGTGGACGCCGACCAGCCAGGCGACCGGCGTCCGGAGCGCGGCGTGCTCCTCGACGACGCCGATGGCCGTCGCGACCGGGCGTGCGCCGTCCCAGGCCATCACCTGGAACGAGTCGCCGCCCTCGGCGCCACGGGCCGCCCGCGCCCGCCAGGCGTCGTCGTCGAGTGCGGCCGCGTCGGACCAGCGCTCGCAGTAGGCGATCGGCTCGTCGAGCAGGGCGGCCAGGCGCAGGTGCTTGAGCGCGCGCCAGTCGGCCGCCGTGATGCGCCGCAGCTCGAGCGCGGCGATGTCAGGGAACACGGGCGACCTCCCCCTCGTCCCCCACCGGCTGGTCCCTCGCGACCACCCCACAGTCGCCACCGGCGATCAGCACCCGCCCGTCAGGCAGGCGGCGCGAGAGGCCTGAGAGGTCGAGGCTGCCCATTCGCGCAGTGTGGCCTCGCGGGCCACCCGCTCACCAGCCGATCGGCGAGCGTCAGCGGGCCGGGCGGACGGCGAGGATGCGGCTGGGCAGGAAGTGCCGCTCGTCGTCGCGCAGGTGGCACCAGCCGAGGAGCAGGTGGTCGTCCTCCTCCAGGTCCTCCACGACCCGGGTGGTGACGGCGCCATCGGCGTCGCAGTAGTCGAGCTCGACCGGCCCTCCGTCGTCCAGCGCCTGCAGCAGGAGGTGCTGCTGGTGCTCCGTCAGGTGCCCGAGCGGGATCCGCGGCCGCTCCTCGACCTCCCACGGCTGCAGGGCCGACGGCGGCGGGTCGAGCCCGCCGCCGGCCGGCACGCCGATGCGCGCCCCGCGTCGCAGTCCCGCGACGACGGCGGCAGGGTCCTCGACCCGGTACCAGGTCGACGTCGATGGCCGCGGGCCGCGACCGGCGGGGCGGGTCCTCACCCTGGCCGCCGGACCTGTCGGTGCGTGGCCCCGCTCGGAACGGCGGGCGGCGAGCGTGGAGGACGCCGGCAGGGCGACCCGCGGTCTAGCTGTCTTGGCTCCTGAGCTCGTCGAGAGCCGCCTCCACCCGGGACAACCGCACCTCGACGTCCTCGTCGAGCGCCCCGGCCGGGGGGACGGCGAGCGACGCCAGCTCGGCGGTGACGCCGGCGACCAGCTCGGCTGCCTCGGCGGGGAGCAGTCTCACCGTGGCGACGCAGACCTCGGCCTTCCAGGTGCTCAACACGAGGAACCCCGCCTCGCTGTGGGCCGAGACTCGCACGCCGCGCCCCTCACCGCGCTGATCCCACACCCAGCGGCCGGTGGCTCGAGGCGCGCGGATCATCGGCGAAGCATGCGCTCGGGCGCGGACCTGGTCAACAGCCGTCAACGACGGTGTCCGGACATCCCCGCCTGCCAGCACGTCTTGCAGCTCGGCCCGCACCGACGCAGACCACCTGCTCGTCCGGGGCAGGGAGCCGCCGCTGATCCGAACGGTCCTCGGCGCGGACGTCGGCCGCGCCACGTGCCGAGAACTGCCGCGCAGCGGCATCTCCCGTGGCACCGTCGAATCGGCCGAGAGGGGGACCCGATGCGTCGCCTGCTGCTGCTCGTCACGCTCGTCGGGCTGGTCGTCGCCGCCGTCCCCGCGACGTCCGGCGTGACGGCGGGACAGGTCGCGCAGAAGACCCTCACCTACGAGGTGCGCACCAAGGGCGCGGTGCGCTCCGACGTCGCCGTCTTCCGCCGGATCGCCGCCCGCACGTTCAACGACCGGCGTGGCTGGAGCCTCGGCGGCAGCCTCCGCTACCGCGAGGTGGCGTCCGGTGGCGCGTTCACCCTGTGGCTGTCGGAGGCCTCGCAGGTCCCGAGCTTCGGGTCCCCCTGCCACAGCCGCTACAGCTGCCGGATCGGGCGCAACGTGATCATCAACGACGACCGGTGGCGGCTCGGCACGAGCACCTGGACGCAGGTGCCCGAGTACCGGTCGTACGTGCTGAACCACGAGCTCGGCCACTGGCTCGGGCTGGGACACACCTCCTGCAGCCGGTCCGGCGCCCCCGCCGCCGTCATGCAGCAGCAGTCCATCTCGCTGCAGGGCTGCGTGTCGAACACCTGGCCGCTGATCGCGGAGAGGCTCGCGGTCGCGCAGCGACAGGGCGTGGCGGTGCGGAGCGCCCGCCCCGACCTCACCGCCGTCTACCAGCGCCCCGGAGCCGCGACCGAGGCGCACGTGCTGGCCGGCTCGACCGGCTACCAGACCTTCGCCCTCCGCACCACGACGGCGCTCGGCCCGACGGCGTCATGGGCGTGGCAGTTCCTCGTCGTCGACCGCAACCGGGACGGCGTCGACGACGTCGTCGGCGTGCTGAGGCACGGCGGGTCCGGCACCACCGAGGTGCACGTGCTCGACGGCGCCAGCGGGCTGCGGCGCTGGCAGCTTCGGACCACGACGGCGCTGCATCGCACCGACGAGAACTGGACGTTCGGCGTCGACGACGTCGACGTCGACGGTGAGCTCGACCTGCTCGCGTTCGCCCACGCCGGTGGCTCCGGCACCACCGAGGTCCACGTGCTCTCCGGCGCCACCGGCTTCCGGTCCTGGCTGCTGCACACGCCGACGGCCCTGCACCGCACGTCGCCGACGCGCTGGACCCTCACGACCGGCGACCACGACCGCGACGGCCGCGTCGACGTCTACGCCATCGATCGGCAGGGCGGCTCCGGGCGCACCGAGGTGCACGTGCTCGACGGGCGGCACCGGTTCACCCGCTTCTCGCTGCACGCGGCGTCCTCCCTCGGTCACACCAGCAGCGACTGGGAGTTCGTGGCCGAGGACCTGGACGGCAACGGCTGGTCGGACCTGCTCGCAGTCAACCGGCGCGGCGCGTCCCGCACCGACCTGCACGTGCTGCGCGACCGCACCTACGGCGGCTTCCTGCTGAGGACGCCGACCGGCCTGCCGCCGACGGCCGACGCGCCGCAGTGGCACGTCGACGCCGACTGAGGCCGGTCACGCTCTCACGTTGCGCGTGACGCCCTGGCGCGCGAGCAGCTCCTCGTCCGGCGGGTAGTCGACCTGCTCCAGCACCAGGCCGTGCGGTGGTGCGACGACGACATCGCCGGCACGGGCGCCCAGCGACAGCAGCGACCCGGGCCACTCCGGCGGTCGGCGGCCCTCACCGACCGCCAGCATCGCGCCCACCAGAGAGCGCACCATCGAGTGGCAGAAGGCGTCGGCCGTGACCGTCATGACGGCGACGCCGTCGCCGTCCCGCTCCCACGACAGCGCCAGCAGCGCGCGGACGGTCGTCGCACCTTCCCGTCGGCGGCAGAACGCCGCGAAGTCGTGCTCGCCGAGCAGCGGTGGGCAGGCGGCGGCCATGGCAGCGAGGTCGAGCGGCCGCGGCCAGGTGAGCACCTCGCGGCGGCGCAGCGGGTCGACGACGTCCGCGGTGTCGGCGACGCGGTACCGGTAGGTGCGCGCGAGGGCCGAGAAGCGCGCGTCGAACCCGTCGGGCGCGCGACGTGCCCCCCGCACGCGCACGTCGTCGGGCAGCAGGCCGTTGAGCCGGCGCAGCAGCAGCGGGTCGTCGGCGACGCGCGGCTCGACGTCGGCGTGCGCGACCTGACCGCGGGCGTGCACCCCGGCGTCCGTGCGGCCGGCCACGGTGAGGCGCGGGCGGAGAGCCGACAGCACGGCCAGCGCGTCCTCGACGGCCCCCTGCACCGTGCGACGGCCGGGCTGAGCCGCCCAACCGCCGAACTCGGAGCCGTCGTAGGCGAGGTCGAGCCGCACCCGTGCGGTGCCGGCCGGTGGCGTGTGCCCCGCAGCGCGCGCGAGCCCGCCCTCCGCGGCGGGGAGGACGGGCTCGTCGGGGGGAGTGCTTACTTGCTGTCGCTCTCGTCGCCCGCCGGCGGCTCGTCGCCGGTGGCGGTGTCGCCGGCGGCGGTGTCGCCGGTGGCGGTCTCCACCGGGGCGATGTCGCCGGCGGTCTCCCCCGCAGCGGCCTCGTCCGCAGCGGTCTCGTCCGCGGCAACCGCCTCCGGGGTGTCGGCGGGACCGGCGCTGGCCGGCGAGTCGGGGATGGCGTCGAGCGCCGGCTCCGCGCCGGCGTCGGCGGCGTCCTGCTCGGTCGGCTCGACACCGGCGAGGGCGTCGGCCGCCGCGATGTCGGTCTCCGGCGCGCTCGCCGCCACGGCAGCGGCGGTCTCGCTCTCGCCCTTGAGCTCCTCGGCGGCCTCGACGGTCGCGGGGGTGGCGGCCTTCTTCGGCGCGCGCTTGGTGCCGCGGGCGCGCTCGGCCTCGCCGACCGCCTGCTGCGCGACCGTCAGCGGCTCGACCAGCTCGATGATCGCCATGGGCGCGTTGTCGCCCTTGCGGTTGCCGATCTTGACGATGCGGGTGTAGCCACCGGGCCGGTTGGCGTAGCGCGGGCCGATCTCGGCGAACAGCTCGTGCAGCACGCTCTTGTCGCGGATCACCTTGGCGACCTGCCGGCGGGCGTGCAGGTCACCGCGCTTGCCGAAGGTGACGAGCTTCTCGGCGTACGGCCGCAGCCGCTTGGCCTTGGTCTCGGTGGTCGTGATGCGGCCGTGCTCGAACAGCGCGGTCGCGAGGTTGGCCAGCATAAGCCGCTCGTGCGCGGGGCTGCCGCCGAGACGGGGACCCTTGGCGGGAGTGGGCATCGCGTTCTCCGATCAGGTGCGGGGACCGGACCGGTCCCGTGGGGGCGCCGCGACGGGTGTCGGGGCCCTGCCTGCCGGGTCGGCATCCTCACGGTGGGCCGTCCCGGTCGTGCTCCGCCGGCACCCGGAGGCGTCCGGGCACCGGCGGGTCGTGCGGTCTAGTACTCCTCGGTCTCGGCGAGCGAGCGGCCGTCGTCGTCGCCGGAGAAGTTGACGGCGCCGTACTCGTCGGTGCCGTAGGTGCTGGCGATCTGGCTCGGGTCGAACCCGGGCGGGCTGTCCTTGAGCGCCAGGCCCATGCCGTGCAGCTTGACCTTGACCTCGTCGATCGACTTCGCGCCGAAGTTGCGGATGTCGAGCAGGTCGGCCTCGGACCGCGAGACCAGCTCGCCGACGGTGTGGATGCCCTCGCGCTTGAGGCAGTTGTAGGAGCGGACGGTCAGGTCCATCTCCTCGATCGGCAGCGCCAGGTCGGCGGCCAGCGCGGCGTCCGTCGGCGACGGGCCGATGTCGATGCCCTCGGCCTCGGCGTTGAGCTCCTGCGCCAGGCCGAACAGGCCGACGAGCGTCTTGCCGGCCGAGGCGACGGCGTCGCGCGGCGTCATCGACGGCTTGGTCTCGACGTCGAGCACCAGGCGGTCGAAGTCGGTGCGCTGCTCGACGCGGGTGGCCTCGACCTTGTAGGTCACCTTGAGCACCGGCGAGTAGATCGAGTCGACCGGGATGCGACCGATCTCCTGGCCCGGCTGCTTGTTCTGCACGGCGGAGACGTAGCCGCGACCGCGCTCGACGGTCAGCTCGATCTCGAGCCGGCCCTTGCCGTTCAGCGTGGCGATGTGCAGGTCGGGGTTGTGGACCTCGACACCGGCCGGCGGCGCGATGTCGGCGGCCGTGACGGCGCCAGGACCCTGCTTGCGCAGGTACATGACGACCGGGTCGTCGCTCTCGGAGGAGACGACCAGCTCCTTGAGGTTCAGGATGAGGTCGGTGACGTCCTCCTTGACGCCCGGCACGGTGGTGAACTCGTGCAGGACGCCGTCGATGCGGATGCTGGTGACAGCCGCACCGGGGATCGACGAGAGCAGGGTCCGGCGCAGCGAGTTGCCGAGGGTGTAGCCGAAGCCGGGCTCGAGCGGCTCGAGGACGAAGCGCGAGCGGTTGTCGGAGACGGGCTCCTCGGTCAGGGTGGGGCGCTGTGCGATGAGCACGGTCGTTCTCCTTCGTGTCCTCCGGCGACCGCCATATGACGCCGTGAGGGGGGTGGTGCCGGCCCCGGCGGACATCGGTCCGCCCGCCGGGGCCGTCGGCCCCCTCGCAGGGACCCGCGCCGCGCGGAGCGTGGCGGGGGGCGAGGGGATCCTTCTGCTACTTGGAGTAGAGCTCGACGATCAGCTGCTCCTGCACCGGGGTGTCGATCATCATCCGCGCGGGCAGATCCGCGATGCGGACCTCGAGGTCGCCCTTGCTGACCTCGAGCCACTGCGGGATGATCT
>DATMJH010000436.1:0-4581 GCA_035554015.1 Mycobacteriales bacterium | reverse complement strand
CGTCGTGACCACCTGGGCGGACGCAACGGCGAGAGCGCCCGGCGGGTCAGGGGGTGGGGGGCGCCTTGCGGGGAGCGCGGGCGCGGGTCGTGCTCTCGGCCACCGACTGCACCGCTCCGGCGATGCTGCCGCCGATGTCGGTGGGCACGAACCACACCTTGTTCGCCTCGCCCTCGGCGATGCGCGGCAGCAGCTGCTGGCGCTGGAAGGCCAGCACGGTCTCGTCGACGCCGGCCTCACGGATGGAGCGGACGACGGTGGCGATGGCCTGCGCCTCGCCCTCGGCCCGCAGCTGCTGGGCCTCCCGGTCGGCCTCGGCGCGCAGGATGGTCGCCTGCTTGTCCGCCTCCGCGGCCAGGACCACGGCCGACTTGTGGCCCTCGGCCTCCAGGACGGCGGACTGGCGCTGGCCCTCGGCGGTGAGGATCGCGGCGCGCTTGCCGCGGTCGGCGCGCATGGCCTGCTCCATGGCGTCGCGGATGGTCGCCGGCGGCTCGATGCCGCGGATCTCGACCCGGTTGACCTTGACGCCCCACTTGCCGGTGGCCTCGTCGAGGACGGTCGCGAGGCGCTCGTTGATGATGTCGCGGCCGGTGAGCGCGTCCTCGAGCTGCATGCCGCCCACCACGTTGCGCAGCGTCGTCACCACGAGCTGCTCGATGGCGGTGACGACGTTCTCGATGCGGTACTCCGCCGACGCCGGGTCGGTGACGACGTAGTAGATGACCGAGTCGATGCCGACGACGAGGTTGTCCTTGGTGATGACGGCCTGCGGCGGGAAGCCGACGACCTGCTCGCGGATGTCGATCTTGTTGCGCACCTTGTCGAGCACCGGTACGAGGATGTGCAGGCCGGGCTCGAGCGTGCGGCTGTACTTGCCGAGCCGCTCGATGATGAACACGCTCGCCTGCGGCACGATGCGCACCGTCTTGGCCAGCAGGAGCAGCAGCAGCGCCCCGAGCACGACGATGACGAGGGCGGCGCCTTCCACGGTGAGCTCCGTTCGGTCAGAGGTCGGGTGAGTAGACCAGGACGGTGGCACCCTCGACGGCGGCGACGGTCACGGTCGCTCCCGGCTCGACGGGTCCGGTACCGGCGTACGGCCGGGCCCGCCACAGCTCGCCGTGCACTCGCACCTGGCCGCTGGTCTCGCTGACGCGCTCGACGACGACGGCCGACGTGCCGGTGAGCACCCGGGCGTCGAGAGCGGTGTTGTCGCGCCCGCGGGACAGCGCCCGCTGCACCGGCTCGCGGGCGAAGACGACCAGACCGGCGGAGGTCACGACGAACACGCCGGCCTGCACCGCCAGCGGTGCGCCGAGCGCGGCCGCGAGCGCCGCCGCGAGCGCCCCCACCCCGACCATGCCGGCGGCGACGGTGAGGGTGAACACCTCGACGAGGACGAGCAGGACACCGGCGACCAGCCACAGCGCCGCGTCCATGCGCGCGACCGTACCGCCGCCACGCCCTGGCACGCTGGACGTCGTGCACACCTCCCCGTCCGTGCAGCCGGGGGGCTCACCGCCCGTCCGGACCTTCAAGGCGCGCAGGGGCCGGCTCGGTGCGGCGTCGTCGTCGGCACTGCAGCGACTGGGCCACCTGCAGGTCCCCGTGGACGGCTCGCGACTCGACCTGCCGCGCGTGTTCGGCCGGTCGGCGCCCGTGGTGCTCGAGATCGGGTGCGGCGACGGCGAGGCGACCGCCGCGCTCGCGGCCGCCGACCCCCGGCGGGACGTGCTGGCGGTCGACGTCCACACGCCCGGGCTCGGCGCGCTGCTGCGCCGCGCCGAGGCCGCCGGCCTCACGAACGTGCGCGTCGCCGACGGCGACGCCCTGGTCGTGCTGCGCGACATGCTGGCCCCCGCATCGCTGGACGAGGTGCGGGTGCTGTTCCCCGACCCGTGGCCGAAGCCGCGGCACCACAAGCGGCGGCTGGTCACCCCGGCGTTCGCCGATCTGGTCGCCTCGCGGCTCGCACCGGGCGGCCGGCTGCACGTCGCGACCGACTGGGCGCACTACGCCCGGCAGGTGCTCGACGTCGTCGCATCGGCCGGCGACCTCGACGGGGGCGCGGTGCCACGCCCGTCGCGGCCGGCGACGCGCTTCGAGCGCCGCGCGCTGCTCGCGGGACGGCCGGTCGTCGACGTCGTCGCCGTGCGTCGCTGAGCGCACGCGGGCCCGGGCTCGACGCGGCCCGGCCGGCGCGGCAGGCTGCCGGTATGGACCTCGACGCCGCCCGCCAGCACGTGCGCGAGAACTCGCACGCCGTCCTCGTGACCATGCGCAAGGACGGGACGCCGCAGACGTCCCCGGTCGGCGCGACCGTCGACGACGCCGGGCGGGTCGTGGTGAGCAGCCGGGAGACGGCCTACAAGGTGAAGAACCTGCGGCGCGACCCTCGCGCGTGGCTGTGCGTGCTGTCCGACCGGTTCTACGGACCGTGGGTGCAGGTGGAGGGCACGGTCGGCATCGTGTCGCTGCCCGAGGCGATGGAGCCGCTGGTCGACTACTACCGCCGCATCGCGGGCGAGCACCCCGACTGGGACGACTACCGCAGCGCGATGGAGAGGGAGCAGCGGTGCCTGCTGCGCATCGAGCTGACCCGCGCCGGACCGGACCGCTCGGGCTGACCGTCAGGGGGACGACGGCGGCTCGAGCAGAGCGACGAGCTCGACGTGCTCGGTCATGGGGAACAGGTCGAGCGCGCGCAGCGCGGTGAGCGTCCACCCGGCGTCGAGCAGCACCCGCAGGTCGCGGGCGAACGACGCCGGGTCGCACGCCAGGTAGGCCAGCCGGCGCGGACGCAGCCCGGTGAGCGCGGCGGTGACGGCGAGCCCGGCGCCGGCCCGCGGCGGGTCGAGCACCACGAGGTCCGGCGGGTCGAGGCCGCGCACGAGCTCCGGCGTCACGGGGGCCATGACGGTGCGCACCTGCGGCAGGTCCGCGGTGTTGCGGGCGGCGTCCGTGCAGGCGCGGCGGTCGGCCTCCACGGCGACGACGGCGCCGCGCTCGCCGACCCGCTCGCCGATGAGCGCGGCGAACAGCCCGGCACCGGAGAACAGGTCGACCGCGCGCTCCCCCGGTCGCGGGTCCAGGCCGTCGAGCACGGCCTTGGCGAGCACCTCCGCGGCGCCGACGTGCACCTGCCAGAACCCGCCGGCCGCGACCTCGAACCGGCGACCGAGCACCGTGTGGACGACGCCGTGCGGCACCCGGAGCGGCCGGCCGTCGACAGTGAGGCCGACGTGCTCGTCGAGCTCCGGCAGCCGCGGGCGGGCCCGGTGCCGCGAGGCGACGGCCACGACCCGCTGACCGTCGGCGCCGGTCACCTCGACCGCCTCCGCACCGGGCCAGCGCAGCCGCTCGGCTCCCACCGCCTCGACCTCGGGCGCGGCGATGAGGCAGCGGTCGACCAGCTCGAGCTCGCGCGAGCGGTGCCGGTGCAGGCCCGGCCGGCCGGCCCGGTCGACGGCGAGCTGCACCCGGGTGCGCCAGCCGAGGCCGTCCGGCGCTCCGGGCACCTGCTCGACGACCGGCTCGAGGTCGATCCCGGCCAGCCGTCGGAGCTGCTCGGCGACCAGCTGCGCCTTGAGCTGCCGCTGGCGCGGCAGCGCGACGTGCTGCCAGTCGCACCCGCCGCAGCGCCCGGGCCGGGCGTAGGGGCACGGCGGCTCGACGCGGTCGGGCGAGGCCTCGAGCACCTCGACGGCGTCGGCGCGCAGGAACGACGACGTGGCCGACGTGACCCGCGCCCGTACCCGCTCGCCGGGCAGCGCGTGCCGCACGAACACGACCCGGCCGTCGTCGGCGCGCGCGACGAAGCCGCCGCCGGCGGCGGGCGCTCCCACGTCGAGCACCAGCTCGGACCCGGCCTCGGTCGGGGTGCTGCTCACTCGGGTTTCCGCTGCTCCTGCAGCCGCCGGCCGATCGGCTGGGCCCGGCGCACCTCGCTCGCCGGCGGGGCCGCGTCCTCGTCCTTGCCCTCCGACGACCGCAGCTGGTACGGCACGCTCGTCACCATGACGCCCGGCTGGAACAGCAGCCGCGCCTTGAGCCGCAGCGCGCTCTGGTTGTGCAGCAGCTGCTCCCACCAGTGCCCGACGACGTACTCCGGGATGTACACGGTGACGACGTCGCGCGGGCTGGCCAGGCGCAGCTTGCGCACGTGCTCGAGCACCGGCCGGGTGACCTCGCGGTAGGGCGAGTCGATGACCGTCAGCGGCACCGGCAGGTCGCGCCGGTCCCACTGGTCCTGCAGGGCGCGGGTGTCCTCGGGGTCCACGTTGACCGTGAGCGCCGTGATGTCGTGCGGGCGCGTGGCGCGCGCGTACGACAGCGCGCGGAGCGTCGGCGCGTGCAGCTTCGACACCAGCACGAGGGCGTGGTTGCGGCTCGGCAGCGGCACGACCTCGTCGTCCGGGGCCAGCTCCTCGGCGACGCGCGCGTAGTGGTCGTGGATGCCCCGCATGAGCAGGTAGAGCAGCGGCATGGCGAGCACGACGATCCACGCGCCCTTGACGAACTTCGTGACGAGAACGATGAGCAGGACGCTCCCGGTCAGGAAGCAGCCGACGGCGTTGA
>DATMJH010000435.1:0-3687 GCA_035554015.1 Mycobacteriales bacterium | reverse complement strand
CGCCTACAGCTTCGGCGCGATGGCGTTCGAGGTGCTCACCGGGCGGCTGCCGTTCGAGGGCGACGACACCGCGCAGCTGCTCGCGGCCCACCTGACGGCGCCGCCGCCGGCCGCCGACGCCCTGGTGCCGGACTTCCCCAGCTCCGCCGCCCGGGCCCTGGAGGCGTCGCTCGCCAAGGACCCAGCAGCCCGGCTGCTGCCCTGGGAGCTGGTGGACCGGCTCGAGCGCGTGCCGGCCGACCAGTGGCCTGGTGCGCTGCGGCCGGTGCGGCCCGGCGGAGCGCCCGAGACGATCCGCACACCGCCGCCGCCGGCCGCCGCCGCCCCCGTGCCGGCTCTGCCGCGCCGACGCTCGCGGGTGCCGCGCACGGTGCTGACGGGCCTGGTGCTGGCCGGTGTCGCCGCGGCCGTCGTCGTCGGCGGGTCAGTGCTGCGCGACGACACCGCGGCGGAACCCGAACCGCTGACGGTCGAGGGCGTGCAGGTCCGCGTCGACCCGGCGGACGGCGTCGGCAGCTGTCCGCGGGCGCGGTTCGAGTTCACCGCTGGGCTGCAGACCACCGGTGCAGGAACGGCACGGGTGGTGTGGACCCGACCGGACGGGCGGACCAGCGAGCCCGTGGAGCTGCGGGTCGACCCGGGGCAGCGCACGGCCACGGCGGTGCTGGCCTTCGAGGTGACCGGCGAGCTGCCGCTCGAGGGCACAGCGGTGCTGCGCGTGCTCGAGCCGACGGCGCTGACGGCGACGTCGCCGCCGGTGCGCTACAGCTGCTGAGACAGCTGCCGAGACACCGGCTGAGAGCGACCCGGCGCGGAGAGACATCTGCGATTCCGACACGTCAGGGCGTGTCGGAACTGCAGATGTCTCGGCGGGAACGGTCGGCCGGCGTCCGTCAGCTCGGCGTCAGCGAGTTCGACTCCGCCGTGGGCTGCTCGGGGATGCTCGCCGCCTCGCCGGCGAGCAGCGCGCGCACCTCGGACTCGCGGAACCGGCGGTGGCCGCCGGGAGTGCGGATGCTGCCGATGCGGCCGGCGGCCGCCCAGCGCGTGACGGTCTTGGGGTCGACGCGGAACAGCGCGGCGACCTCTCCAGGCGTGAGCAGCCGGTCGCGTCCGCCTTGCGGTCGTTCGTCCATGTCGTCCCCCCGAGAGGCCCGTCGGTCCTCTGTTCTGGTCTCTGTGTACAGCACAACGGACGTGACGCCCAGAGGTGACGGGGGTGACACCGAGTGGACACGCGACTGACCCGCGACCGCCAGGTGAGGTAAGGCTCCCCTAAGGTGACGCCATGGGCCTCGACCTGCTGCTGTTCACCGCCGACCCGGCCCGGGCGGCGGCCGCCGTGCCGGCCGGCCTGGCGGGCATCGTCGTCGACTGGGAGCGCCGCGGCAAGGCCCGCCGGCAGGAGGGCGAGGACACCCAGATCAACGAGCACACGGCCGCGGACCTCGCCCGCGTGCGGGCCGCCACCACCGGCCGGGTCGTCTGCCGGCTCGACGCCGTGGGGCCGCACACCGCCGGACAGGTCGACGACGCCGTGCGCCTGGGCGCCGACGAGGTCCTGCTGCCGATGGTCCGTCGCCCCGAGGAGGTCGACGCGGCCCTCGACGCCGCCGCGGGCCGGTGCGGCGTCGGGGTGATGGTCGAGACGCAGGACGCGGTGGAGTGCGTGCGCGCCATCGCCCGCCGCCCACTTCGCCGCGTCTACGTCGGGCTCAACGACCTGCGCATCGACCGAGGCAGCACCTCGCTGTTCGAGCCGCTGGTCGACGGGACGGTCGACGCGGTCCGCGCGGCGGTCGACGTGCCGCTCGGCGTCGCGGGCCTCACCCGCGTCGGCGGCGGTGCGCCCGTCCCGAGCCGGCTGCTGGCCGGCGAGCTCGTCCGGCTCGGGGCGTCCTTCACCTTCCTGCGCCGGTCGTTCATCGCCGACGTGCCGACCGCGCGGATGGCCGACGAGGTGCCGCGGATGCACGCCCAGCTCGCGCAGCTGGCGCAGCGCAGCGCTGCCGAGGAGGTCGACGACCAGCTCGCCCTCGCGGCGGCCGTCGGCACGGGCGTGCGCGCGCCGCAGGTGGCGTGACCGGGCGCGCCCTGGTCACCGGTGCCGGCGGCTTCGTCGGCCGGCACCTGGTCCGGCGGCTGGTGGCCGACGGCTGGGACGTCGTCGCGCTCGTCCGCCCGGACGGCGCGGACCTGCCCGGCGCGACCACCGTGGGGGTCGACCTCGTCGACGCCGCGGCCACCACGGCGGCCGTCCGCGCCGCCGACCCCGACGTCGTGTTGCACCTGGCAGCCGCCCGCGCCAAGGCCGATGGGGCCGAGCGGGCCGCGACCACCGCCGTCAACACGACGAGCGGGCTGCACGTCGTCGAGGGCGTCACCGACCGGTGCCGCGCCGTCGTGCGGCTCGGGTCGTCCACCGAGTACGCCGAGAGCGCCGGCCCGATGGACGAGCGGACGCCGCTGCGGCCACGTGGCTTCTTCGGCGCCACGAAGGCGGCCGGCTCGCTGCTGCTGGCTGCCGCGGCCGCCGAGCGGGGGGTGCGGGCCGTGGTGCTGCGCGCCTTCCAGGTGTACGGCCCCGGCGACCATCCCGGCCGCCTGGTGCCGACCGTGCTGCGCGCGGCCGCCACTGGGGAACCGCTTCGGCTGACCGGGCGCGGCCTGCGCCGTGACTGGGTGCACGTCGACGACGTCGTCGAGGCCTGCCTGCTCGCAACGACGGCCGAGCAGCTGCCGCCGGGCGCGGTGCTCAACATCGGCACCGGGGTGCAGACCGCGAACGAGCAGCTCGTCGCCGTCGCGGAGCAGGTGACCGGCCGTCGCATCGACGTCCGGATCGGCGAGCACCCGGGCCGCGGCTGGGACGCGCCGTCGTGGGTGAGCGACCCGCGCGCGGCCGCGGAGCTGCTCGGCTGGCGGCCGACCACCGACCTCGCGACCGGGCTCGCCGACTGCTGGCGCGCCGTGCAGGAGAGGCCGTGACCGTCGCCGTCGTCGTCCCCGTCCACCGGAACGCGACGACGCTCGAGCCGCTGGTGCAGCGCCTCGCCGCGGCGCTGGCCGGCCGCGACTGGCGGGTCCGCCTCGTCGTCGACGCCTCGCCGGACGACAGCGCGGCGGTGGCGGAGGGCCTGGCCGGCGACCGCGTCGCGGTCACGGTGCTCGCGCGCAACGTCGGCCAGCACAAGGCGCTCGAGCACGGGCTGCGGGAGGAGGACGGCGCGACGGCGTGGGCCTGCCTCGACGCCGACCTGCAGGACCCGCCGGAGGCGCTGCCGGCCCTGCTCGACCGGCTCGAGCGCGGCGACGTCGACGTCGTGTTCGCCGGCCGGCGCGGCAGCTACGAGAGCGCCCCGCGGCTGCTGACCGGCCGGCTGCACCGGGCTGTGCTCAGCCGGCTCACCGGCCTGCCGCCCGACGCGGGTGCGTTCCTCGCGCTGGGCCCGGCGGCGCGCTCGGTCGTGCTCGCCGCGAGCGCCCCGAGCCTCGTCGCGGCGATCGGCGCCGCGCGGCTGCCCGCCGTCAGCCTGCCCGTCGCGCGGGCCGAGCGCCCCGACGGCACGTCGTCCTGGACGCCGGGCGCCCGGCTGCGCCAGTCGGCGCGGACGCTGCGCTGGGCCTGGCGCGCGCGCCAGGCCCAGCGCAGCGTCCGCGCCGACTGGCGCAGCCGGGCGCCCGGCG
>DATMJH010000434.1:0-2411 GCA_035554015.1 Mycobacteriales bacterium | reverse complement strand
CAGGGGCCACGGCCGTCATCACCCGGACGCCGGCGGGCAGCGCCTCCTCGTCGACGTCGAACGACCCCTGGTGCAGGTCGTAGGACGACGCCCGTCCCGGCGCCTTGACGCCGAGCCGGCCGAGCGCGCCGGGCACCTGCTCGAGGCACCAGGCGAAGTCCTCGCCGCCGAGCGACTGGGTGGTCGGCACGGCGGCTCCGGTGCCGAGCGCTGCCCGCACGGCCGCCGCCATGAGCGCCGTCGCCGACTGGTCGTTGACCACCGGCGGGACGCCTCGGTTGTAGGTGACGTGCGCCCGCGCGCCGTAGGGCGCGACCAGCCCGTCGACCAGCCGGTGCACCATGTCCGGCGCGCCGTGCCAGGCGTCCTTGTCGAGCATGCGCAGCGTCCCGTGCAGCAGGCCCTCGCGCGGGATGGCGTTGGGCGCCGTGCCGGCCGCGACGTGACCCCAGACCAGGCAGAGCCCGGCCCGCGGGTCGACCAGCCGCGACAGCGCGTCGGGCAGGCCGGTTGCGACCGTGGCGAGGGCGTGCACGAGGTCGACCGTGTTGTGCGGGCGGGAGGTGTGGCCGCCCGGCCCGGTCAAGCGGACCTCGATGTGGTCGGACGCGGCGGTGATCGGCCCGCTGCGCAGCCCGACCCGGCCGACCTCCAGCGCCGGGTCGCAGTGCAGCGCGAACGCCGAGTCGACGCCGTCCAGCAGCCCCTCGGCGATCACGTCGAGCGCGCCGCCGGGCATGAGCTCCTCGGCGTGCTGGAAGAGCAGCCGCACCCGGCCGGGCAGCTCGTCCGCCACGGCGGCCAGCGCGAGGCCGGTGCCGAGCAGCACCGCGGTGTGCACGTCGTGCCCGCACGCGTGGCAGACGCCGGGCACGGTGGAGCGGTAGGCGACGTCCTTCTCGTCCGGCAGCGGCAGGGCGTCGATGTCCGCGCGCAGCAGGACGGTCGGACCGGCGCCGGTGCCGATGTCGCAGACGGCTCCGGTGCCCCCGGCGAGCTGCCGGGGCTTGAGCCCGACGTCGGCGAGCTGCTCGCACACGTACTCGGTGGTCCGGTGCTCCTGGCGGCCCAGCTCGGGGTGCGCGTGCAGCCAGCGGCGGGCCGCGACGAGGTCGCTGCCGTGCTCGGCCAGCCACCGCTCGGCGAGGGTGCTGCCGGTCAGACCGACGGACATCAGACGGCTCCCGGGGCGCCCTGGCCCGGGGCGGGCGGACGCAGCACGACCGGCTCGCCTGTCTCGAACTCCTCGACGAGCGCGTCGACCACGGCGGTGAGGTCGCCGCCGCTGGCCGCCGCCACCGCGCGCTGCCGCTCGTACGACGCGCCGCCGTCGACGATCGCCCGCACGTGCTCGAGCTGCTGCAGGCAGCCGAGCCGCTCCGCCGTCGGGCTCAGGTCCTGCACCAGCTCGAGCAGCGCCTGCCGGACGGGCACCAGCCGGTGGTCCCCGCCGGTGATGATCTCGGCGTCGAGGCCGTACCGGACGGCGCGCCACTTGTTCTCGCGCACCACCCACCCCTTCGGGCGTGGCAGCGTGTACCCCTTGTCGACCTCGCGGTCGAACATGTCGACCAGGCACTGCGACATCGCCGCGACGGCGCCGACCTCCCGCAGCGTCGGGATGCCGTCGCAGATGCGCAGCTCCACCGTGCCGAAGTCGGGGTGCGGCCGAATGTCCCACCACACCTCCTTGATGGAGGCGATGGCCCTGGTCTTCAGCAGCGTCTCCATGTAGCGCTCGAACTCGTCCCAGTCGTCGAGCATGAACGGCAGCCCGGCCGTGGGCAGCCCCTCGAAGACCTTGGAGCGGGCCGACGCGAGGCCGGTGTCGCTGCCCGTCCAGAACGGCGACGACGCCGACAGCGCCAGGAAGTGCGGCACGTAGGCGGTCAGCGCGTTGACGAAGTGCACCGCCTTGTCGGGGTTGCGCACGCCGACGTGCACGTGGACGCCGAAGATCTGCAGCCGGCGCCCCAGCCACTGCATGTCGTCGAGCAGCTTCTGGTAGCGCTCGCCGGGGCTGATCTGCTGAGTGCGCCAGTCGGTGAACGGGTGGGTGCCGGAGCAGATCATCGCCAGCCCCCGGTCGTGCACCGGCCCCGCCAGCTCGTCGACCGTGCGCGACAGGTCCGCGAGCGCGTCGGGCACCGTGCCGCAGATCCCGGTGATGACCTCGATCGTCGACTCGAACAGCTCGTGCTTGGCGAACGGGTGCTCCGACGCCCCCTCCGGGACGATGCCCGGCAGCAGCTCCGACGCGCCGCTGGCGAGCTCGCGCGTCTCGCGGTCGACGAGCATGAGCTCCCACTCGATGCCCAGCGTGCAGCGCTCCGAGGCGTTGAAGGGGATCCGCACGGCCGGACACTACCCAGCCGCCCCTCGGCCTCCCCTCCCCTCCGCGATCTTCGTCC
>DATMJH010000433.1:0-2680 GCA_035554015.1 Mycobacteriales bacterium | reverse complement strand
CTGCCGCGGGTCTCGGCCACTCCCGCGGCCCCCCTGCGCCTGACCCGCTCGCCCGCGCCCCGCGTCCCCGGCCCGCGCTGGGGTCGCATCCGCCCGCGGCTGTCGGGCATCTGCGGCTCCGACCTCGCCACGGTCGGCGGGACGTCGTCGTTCTACTTCTCGCCGCTGGTGTCGATGCCGTTCACGCCCGGCCACGAGGTCGTCGGCGACCTGCTCGACGACGTCGACGACCTGTCCGCCGGCACCCGCGTCGTCGTCGACCCGCTGCTGACCTGCGTGCCCCGCGGCCTCGACCCGTGCGCCTCCTGCTCGATCGGCCACACCAGCAGGTGCGACCGCATCACCGTCGGCCACCTGTCGCCCGGGCTGCAGACCGGCTTCTGCAAGGACACCGGCGGCGGGTGGAGCGACGGCCTGGTCGCTCACCGCGCGCAGCTGCACCCCGTGCCCGACGACCTGCCCGACGAGCGCGCGGTGCTCGTCGAACCGCTCGCGTGCGCTGTGCACACGGCCGAGCGGCTGGCCCCGGCCGACGGCGACGACGTGCTGGTCGTCGGGGCCGGTGCGGTGGGGCTGTTCACGGTGCTGGCACTGCGCGCCTGCACCGCCGCCGGCCGCGTCACCGTCGTCGCGAAGCACGCTCAGCAAGCCGTGCTGGCAAGGCGGTTCGGCGCCACCGACGTCGTCTCGCCGAGCGAGGCGCTCGGCGCGGTGCGTCGCTCGACACGAGCGCTGCGCGCGCAGCCGGAGCAGGGCGCGCCCTACCTGCTCGGCGGCGTCGACTGCGCGGTCGAGTGCGCGGGCTCGAGGGCGGGCGTCGACACCGCCCTGCGCTCGGTGCGCGCCGGCGGGCGCGTCGTGCTGAGCGGGATGCCGCCGAGCGGCGTCGACCTGTCGCCCGTGTGGTTCCGGGAGCTCACCGTCCTCGGCTCCTACGCCGGTGGTGGTCGCCAGGCTTTCGAGCGCGCGATGGAGCTCGCGGCGACGGCGCCGCTCGACGAGGTGCGCCAGAGCGCCTACCCGCTGGAGCGGTGGCGCGAGGCGCTCGACCACGCCGCAGACGCCGGACGTGCGCCAGCGGGTCATCGAGCAGGTCCTGACGATGGCGGCGGAGGCCGGTGTCGACGACGTGCAGCTCGTCGCCGCGAACGCCCTGCACCGCCGGATGACGCCGGCGGAGCTGAGGCGGTGCCTGGGGGAGCGGGTGTTCCGCAGCTTCTACCCTGACGCGCTCACCAACCACGACGCCGAGGACCGCGACAACCTGCTGCACCTCGGCACCACCGACCGCGGCGAGGACGTCGAGATCAACCGCCGCGCGGCGGAGTCGGACCTGCTCGTCTACGTGAACATCAACCTCGTGGCCATGGACGGCGGCCACAAGTCGGTGCCGATCGGCCTCGCGTCGTACAACTCGCTGCGGCACCACCACAACGTGCACACGATGCTGCACTCGAAGAGCTACATGGACCCGCCGAAGTCGGCGCTGCACGGGTCAGCGTGGCGCATGGGCGCCGTCGTCAACGAGCACGTCAAGATCTTCCACATCGAGACGACGCTCAACAACGACAGCTTCCCGTCGCAGTACAGCTTCCTGACCAAGCGCGAGTGGGAGTGGTCGGCGCGCGACCAGGCGACGATGCTCGCCGTCCGCAAGGGGCTCTCCGTCGCGCCCGGCAAGGTGAGGAAGCGCATCTTCTCCTCGATGGAGGCGCCCTACGGCGTCACGTCGGTGCAGGCGGGTGCGACCGAGCCGGTGCACGAGCGCACGCTGCAGCACGTGCACCGTCAGCAGCTCGTCGAGGTCGACGGGCAGAGCGACGTGCTCGTCGTCGGGGTGCCGTACGTCGGGCCGTACAACGTCAACTCGACGCTGAACCCGATCCTCGCGATGTGCCTGGGGATGGGCTACTTCTTCAACATGTACCGCGGCCGCCCGCTCGTGCGGCCCGGCGGCGCGATGATCCTGTACCACCCGGTGCCGTGGGAGTTCTCGCAGCTGCACCACCCGAGCTACGTCGACTTCTTCGAGGAGGTGCTCGCCGAGTCGACCGACCCGGCGACCATCGAGGCGAAGTTCGAGAAGCAGTACGCGACCGACCCCTGGTACGTCCACCTGTACCGGACGTCGTACGCCTACCACGGCGTCCACCCGTTCTACATGTGGTACTGGGGCGCGCACGCGATGGACCACCTCGGCGACGTGGTGTGGGTCGGCGCCGACCGCCGCACCGTCGGGCGGATGGGCTTCCGCGCCGCGTCGACGCTGCAGGACGCCCTCGAGATGGTGAGCGGCACCGTCGGGCACTCGCCGTCCCTCACCTACCTGCACTCCCCGCCCTTCGCCCTCGCCGACGTCCGATGACCCCCCTCACTCTGCGTCCGCGTCCTGACACACCCCCCACGCGTGCACGATCGGACACCCCCACCGCCTTGCGTCCGCGTCCTGACACACACCCCGCGCGTGCAGGGGCGGACGCATGAGCAGCCTCCGCCGCGATCTCACGCGCGCCGCCCGCGGCTGGCGCTGGGGCCGGACGCCGCTCGTGCCGGCCTCCGCCGAGCCCTACCGGCCGCCCGCCGACCATCGCGCGTTCCCGACCGACTGGGCCCGGACGCCGGCGGCCGTCGCGGTCCGCGGCGTCGTGCAGCGGGCCGGGCTCAAGCCGCTGGTGCACTC
>DATMJH010000432.1:0-6370 GCA_035554015.1 Mycobacteriales bacterium | reverse complement strand
GGGCAGGCCGGGGTACCGTGTCGAACACCCGTTCGAAACGGAGCCCTCTTGCCCTACCTTCTCGACGCGGGCCTGCCCGGCAGCGTGCTCGAGCGCATCCTGGCGGCGGCGCTGCTCGGCGATGCGGAGCTGCCGGCTGGCGCGCCATGGGTTGACGCGCCGGCTGCAGATGCGCCGCCACCTGCGGAGCATGCCCAGACGGCAGCAGAGGCCGCCGCACCCTCGGCCGCACCCTCGGCGTCAACCTCGGCGAGAGGGGGTGTCGAGGCCCTTCGCGCCGCCGTCGAGCAGCTGCTGGCCGAGGATCCGACGTCGATGCCTGCCGGTGCGGCTGTCGACCGGGCCGCTGAGCTGCTCGCGCTGTCCGAGCGGTTGCAGGTCGCCGTCCTCACGGCTGTGGCGGACGTCGACACCCGCGAGCTGTTCGCGGAGGATGCCGCCGGCTCGTCCCGCTCCTGGCTCCGCCAGCAGTCCACCGGCGATCGCGGGCAGCTCAACCTCAGCCGCAAGCTCCGCCGCTATGACGTGGTCCGGGGTGCGGTCGCGGACGGCGGCGCCGGGCTGTCGGTCGCCGACGTGGTGATGTCCGAGCTCGACCGGCTGCCGGGCTCCGTACCGGAGCACCAGATCCGCGGGGTGCTCGAGAATGCCCTGCCCGACCTGCTCGAGGGCGCGCACGGCGGCACCTTCACCCGCGGGGCCCGCACCGTCGACCAGCAGCGGGTCGAGGCGGAGCTGCGGAGCATCGTCGACGAGGCGCTGCAGGCCACGGCAGCGGCGCCTGCGGCACGGCTCGAGCCTGCGTTCGTGCTGCTGGCGCGCGTGCTGACGCCTCGTCAGGTGGCGGCCGACCTCCCGCTGCTCGTCGACGCGCTGCAGCCCGAGCGCGTGGCGGATCGTGAGAAGCGGGCGCACGACAGCCGCTCCTGGCGGCTGGTGAAGCACCGGTTCACGTCCGGATTCCGTCTCGAGGTCGAGCTCACCGACGAGGACGGGCTCGCCCTGCAGGCCGACGTCGAGGCCCGGGTGGCCGCGGCCGACGTCGCCGCCACTACGCTCGCGCGCCACCAGGCAGCGCAGGTGAGTGCCGACGAGCCCGAGTCGTCCGACCTCGCCGCCGATCCGGCTGCGGCCGACCCACCCGGTGCCGGGCAGCCCGCCGGCGACCCGCCAGGCGGGACGGATGAGCCGGACCTCGGTCAGATGGGTCCAGGCCGGCCACCTGAGGAACCGCCGGCGAGCCTGTGGGGCACCTCGCCGCCACGCGGGGCACCGCCACCCACCGTCGACCACGGAGGTCCACCGACGAAGCAGCTGCAGCGCTATCAGGCCTTCATGTCGATGGTGCGCGACGCGGCGGCTGCGCGAGGGCGTGGCTCGCCACCACCCTTCGGCTACCTCATCACCGTGAGCATCGAGGCGCTCGAGGCCCGCGCCGGCGTGCTGCCCGGCACGCTGACCGGCCCGGACGGTCGCGTCTCGCTGACGCCGGAGGCAGTCCGTCGCCTGGGCTGCGACGGCCCGCTGTCCGCCGTGCTGCTCGATGCTGCCCGCAACCCGGTCGGCGCGAGCAGCACCCGACGGCACGCGACAGAGCGCGAACGCCGGGCCATCCGGGCGCGCCAGGGTGTCCTGTGCGGCGTCAACGGATGCGCCAATCCGTGGACGATCCCGCACCACGTCGAGCCGTGGTGGAAGACGAGGATCACGCGGCTGAAGGACCTGCTCGGCGTCTGCGAGCACTGCCACCACGACGTGCACGACGGGCACCGGACGCTGCTGCTGCGCGACGGCCGGCTCATCGACGAGAACGGCTGGGTGCAGCGAGCGACCGCGCCGTAGCGCTTCCGCCTGGCGGGTCGCGCGTGCACGGCACCGCCGAGCCCGCGCGACGTCACGACGCCCAGCCCTCAGACCGGGAGCGGCGTCCCGATCAGCTCCTCGGTCAGCTGCCACAGCCGACCGGCGGTGGCGTCGTCGAGCGCCGTCGACGGCATGTCGTGCAGCTCGGGCGCGCCGCGGAACTGGCCGAAGCCGCCCGGGCCGACCAGCGCGCCGGACGGCGTGCTGCGGTCGAGAGCCCGCAGTGTCGACAGGGCCCCGGCGGCAGCGTCCTGCCAGATCAGCCGGATGGCGCCGGTCGCCAGCGGCGCGAGGAACCCGACCCGGCGCTCCTGCAGCTGGCGGGCGAACAGGTTCGTGCTGCTGATGCCCGGGTGCACCGCGACCGCCGACACCGGCGCGCCGGCGGCGACGGCGCGGCGGTGCAGCTCGCGGACGAACAGCAGGTTGGCCTGCTTGGTGTTGGCGTAGACGGCGTGCTGCAGGTACGGGGACGGGGCGACCAGCTGCTCACGCGTCGTCCTCGCCGACAGCCGCCCACCTCGGGCGGCGAGGCTGCTGACGGCGACGACGCGTCCCGCTGCGGACTTCAGCTGCGGCCACAGCGCCGCCACGAGCGCTGCGTGCCCGAGGTGGTTGGTGCCCATCTGCCGCTCGAAGCCCTGCGCCGTCACGCCGAACGGGCCGCCCATGAGACCGGCGTTGCAGACCAGCGCGGCGAGGTCGCCGTGCTCGTCGGCGATGCGCTTGGCGGCCTCGGCGACGCTGTCCAGGTCGGCGAGATCGAGCTCGACGATGCTCGTGCTGCCGCGACCGCCGAGCGCGGCGGAGGCCTGCTCGCCCTTCGCGACGTCACGGACGGCGAGCACGACGTGAGCGTCGCGCTGCACGAGCGCTCTGGCGGTCTCGAGGCCGAGGCCGCTGTTCGCGCCGGTGACGACGAACGTGCGGCCGGTCTGCGAGCCGAGCTGGCGGGCGTCCCACGTCATGAGGGCCAGGCTACGGACATCCCCCTGCGACCCGCACGGGACGTGCGCCGTGTGATCGGTCACCCGGTGGGTCAGCCGTCGACGGCGAGCACGAGCGGCAGCACTGGGCCCCCGCCCGACTCGCGCAGCACCCGCGCGCACTCGGTGAGCGTCCAGCCGGTGTTGGTGATGTCGTCGACGAGCAGCAGCGGACCCGTCGGCAGCTCCGCGCCGGACGGCAGCGCGAACGCGCCGTGCACCGCACGCAGCCGCTGCGCGCTGTTCGACAGGCCCGTGCCGGGCGGCTCGTCGCGCACCCGCTGCAGCGAGCCGAGCAGCGGCAGCCGCCCCAGCTCCGAGAGCCGCCGCGCGAGCGAGCCGACCAGCAGCGGGCGAGCCCTCGACGGCACGGCGACGACGCCCACCGGCCGCTCGGACCAGCCCCACGACGCGAGCACCGCGACGACCGCCTGCACGACGTCGTCCGGGACCTCGACGTCCTCGCCGCCGAGCAGCGCGCGCAGCCGGGTGCCCCAGCCGATGTCCGACAGCCGCCCGAGCGCGCGACCGGTCTCCGCCTGCAGCGCCGGCGGGATGCGCCCGGACAGCGCGATGCCGGCCGCCGCCATGCCGGTCGGCCACATGCGCCGCGGCTCCACCTCGACGCCGGGGGTGCCGAGCGCGGCACGGGCGGCGTCGAGCGAGTCGGGCGTCACGCCGGTCGGCCAGGGCCGACCGGTGCAGCGGTCGCAGCGGCCGCAGGGGGAGGCAGTGCCTGACTCGACCGCGGGGTCGTCGAGCTGCCGGCGCAGGTAGAGCATCCGGCACTCGCTCGTGCTCACGTACGCGCGCATCGCGCCCTGCTCGGCGTTGCGGTCGGCGGCGACGCGGGCGTAGCGGTCGGCGTCGTAGTGCCAGGGCCGTCCGGTCGAGGTCCAGCCGCCGCGGACGCGCTGCACGGCGCCGTCGACGTCGAGCACCTTGAGCATGGTCTCGAGCCGGGTGCGGCGCAGGTCGACGTGCACCTCGAGCGCCGCTGTCGACATCGGCCCGGGCGACTGCTCCAGCACCGCCAGCACCTGCCGCACCTGCTCCTCGGGAGGGAAGCCGAGCGAGGCGAAGTAGCGCCAGATCGCCTCGTCCTCCGCGCCGGGCAGCAGCAGCACGTCGGCGCGCTCGACACCGCGCCCGGCACGGCCGACCTGCTGGTAGTACGCGATCGGGCTCGCCGGTGCGCCCAGGTGCACGACGAACCCGAGGTCGGGCTTGTCGAAGCCCATACCGAGCGCGCTCGTCGCGACCAGCGCCTTGACCCGGTTGCCGAGCAGGTCGTCCTCCGCCTGCCGGCGCTCGGCGTCGTCGGTGCGTCCGGTGTACGACGCGGCGTCGACGCCCCGCGAGCGCAGGAACGCCGCGACCTCCTCCGCGCCGGCCACCGTGAGCGTGTGGACGATGCCGCTGCCCTGCAGGGCCGGCAGGTGGTCGGCCAGCCAGGCCAGCCGGTGCGCGGCGGTCGGCAGCTCGACGACGCCGAGGTGGAGCGACTCGCGGTCGAGCTCGCCGCGCAGCACGAGGGTGTCGGCGCCCAGCTGCCCGGCGACGTCGTCCACCACCCGGGCGTTCGCGGTGGCGGTGGTCGCGAGCACGGGCGTTCCCGGCGGCAGCTCGTCGAGCAGCGTGCGGATGCGGCGGTAGTCCGGCCGGAAGTCGTGCCCCCAGTCGGAGATGCAGTGCGCCTCGTCGACGACCACGAGCCCTGCGGTGGCGGCGAGCCGGGGGAGCACCTCGTCGCGGAAGCCGGGGTTGTTCAGCCGCTCCGGGCTGACGAGCAGCACGTCGGCCTCGCCCCGGTGCACGGCGTCGTAGACCTCCTGCCACTCCTCGACGTTGCTGCTGTTGACCGTCAGCGCGCGGGTGCCGGCGCGCTGCGCCGCCGCGACCTGGTTGCGCATCAGTGCGAGCAGCGGGCTGACGATGACGGTCGGCCCGGCGCCGCGCTCCCGCAGCAGGGCGGTGGCGACGAAGTACACCGCCGACTTCCCCCAGCCGGTGCGCTGGACGACGAGCGCCCGGGCGCCCTCGAGGAGCGCCGCGATCGCCGCCCACTGGTCCTCACGCAGCACGGCACCCTCGCCCGCGAGCGCCCGCAGCTCGCGCTCGCCGGCGGCCCGCAGGTCCGTGCTCGTCGCCGTCATGCGCTCCACCCTGCCAGCGCCGGCCGCGACCCCGCTGCCGGGCTGTGGACCTCTCAGCGCGCGTCGCGGCGCAGCACCAGCACCAGCCCCAGCCCGACAGCCTCGACGATCACGAGGCCCACGGCGACGACGGGCAGCCCGGCTGCCGCCAGCGCGAGCGCGGTCAGCAGTGCGCAGACGGCGTACAGGACGGCCCACGGCGGCACCGTCGCAGTGTGCGGCCGCAGGGGCGGCGCCACCAGCGGGCACAATGGCCCCGCGCCGGTCCGGGCCGGCTGCGACACGGGAAGCGAGTGGCATGAGCGAGTGGGGCAGGGTCGCCGAGGACGGCACCGTCTACGTCAAGACGGCCGACGGCGAGCGCGCCGTCGGGTCGTGGCAAGCGGGGTCGCCGGAGGAGGGGCTCGCGCTGTTCGCGCGGCGCTACGAGCAGCTGTCGACAGAGGTGGCGCTGCTCGAGCAGCGGCTGCGTGCCGGCGTCGGCGACCCGAACTCGGTGCGGCAGAGCGCGCAGCGGCTGAAGGCCGGCGTGCCGACCGCCGCGGCAGTCGGCGACCTCGCCGGCCTCGAGGCGCGCGTCGACGCGCTGCTCGAGAAGACCGAGGCCGCCGCCGAGGAGGCCAAGGCGCGCAAGGCCGAGGCGCGGGCCCAGGCAGCGGTGACGAAGGAGCAGCTCGCCTCGGAGGCCGAGGCGCTGGCCACGAGCTCGGAGTGGAAGACCGCGGGGGAGCGGCTGCGGGGCATCGGCGACGACTGGAAGCGCCTGCCGCACCTGGAGAAGAAGGCCGACGACGAGCTCTGGGCTCGCGTCGCCGCATCTCGCAAGACCTTCGCCGAGCGGCGCACCGCGCACTTCGCCGCACTCGAGGAGCAGCGCGAGGTCTCGAAGGGCCGCAAGGAGAAGCTCGTCGAGCAGGCCGAGGCGCTCAAGGACAGCACCGACTGGCGTCCGACCGCCGACCGCTTCAAGCAGCTCATGAGCGAGTGGAAGTCGGCCGGGCGCGCGCCGCGCGGCGTCGACGACGAGCTGTGGGCGCGGTTCAAGGCCGCCCAGGACGCGTTCTTCGGCGCCCGGTCGGCCGCGTTCGCAGAGCAGGACGAGCAGTACAAGGGCAACCAGGCGGTCAAGGAGGAGATCCTCACCGAGGCCGAGGCGCTCGTGGCCGGGCTCGACGACGGCAGCGTCCCGCTCGAGAAGGTCAAGAGCCGGCTGCGCTCGCTGCAGGACCGGTGGGAGAAGGCCGGCAAGGTCCCGCGCGAGGCCGTCAAGCCGCTCGAGGCCCGGATGCAGGCGGTGGAGGACAAGGTCCGCGCCGCCGACGGCGCGCGGTTCGCGCGGCCGGAGGAGTCGCCGTTCCTCGTCCG
>DATMJH010000431.1:0-2794 GCA_035554015.1 Mycobacteriales bacterium | reverse complement strand
GCTCACCGGTGTGCGCCCGGCCGTCGAACCCGCGGAAGACGACGGTGACGTACCGGAGATCGACGAGCCCGACGGGGCAGCGCTCCGACCACGACTCGCCCATCCGGGCGCGGATCTCTGGCGAGATCGGCGCGACCGAGGAGGTGAACCGGTCGTCCGCCGGCGGCGGGAGCAGGTCGCTCGTCGGCAGCCGCCGGTCGGCCGCGAGCGCCGGGCGGGCCCGCACCTCCGCGACCGAGCGGCCGGTCAGCCCCGGGGAGCCCGGGTCGACGGCCCAGGCCGGCCGGGGTGTGCCGGGTGGGCTCTGCCGCTGCGCCGGGCTCTGCAGGTGCGTCTCGACCGGCTCCGGGCGGACGGCTGCGGCGTCGACGACGGTCACCGGGGCCGGCGGCTCGGTGCTGGTGCAGGCCGCCACGACACCGATCGCGCACGCGGCGAGGGCAGCGGCGACCGGGCGTGACATGGCCCCAGAGTGCCAGCCGACGGGCCGGCTCGTGGGCGGCCACGCCCGTCGTACCGCCCCCGTCAGGTGCCGCTCGCGGAGAAGTGCATGTAGTCCTTGCTGCTGCGCCAGGTGCCGCCCCAGCCCCAGCCGACCGACCGGAACGCCTCCACCGCCGGTCCGCCGGGCAGGTGCATGCCCGGCCGCACCGTCGCGCGGTCGGCGTACGCGCTCGCCAGCTCGGGCAGCACGAGATCGCGCTTGACCAACGGGTTGTGGAACGGGTTGACGTCCACCGCGGTCCCGTACGCGTGCTGCGACCAGCGCGTCTGGCCGCGCGCCGCCCGGCACACGTAGCCGGCGGTGTTGTTCCCGTCGCCGGTGGGCGGCGCCTCGAGGTCGGCGGTCGTGATCAGCCGCATCTCCTCGATCGGGAACCGCGCGGCGAACAGCTGCCGGAACACCGAGACGACGTCGTCGGCGACGTGCGTCGCGACGACCAGCTCGCCGGTGTGCGCCCGGCCGTCGAACCCGACGAACGACAGGGTCAGGTAGCGCAGGTCGGCGAGCGCGACCGGGCAGCGCTCCGACCAGCTCCGGCCCATCCGCTCGCGCACCTGCGCGCTGATCGGGGCGACCGTCGCGGCGAACCGCCCGTCAGCGGGCGGCGGCAGCCGGTCGGCCGCCGTCATCCGCCGGTCGCGCAGGACCTGCGGCGTCGGGAGCACCTGGCCGAACCCGTCGGGCCGCAGGGGGAGCGGTGAGGCCCCCACGACCCACACCGGACCCGCGGGCGAGGCGGCCGGGGCATCCACCGGCGGTGTCGTCGTCAGCGCTGGTGCCGGTGCGCTCGCGGGCGCCGACGGCGTCGGGGAGGACGTCGCCGACCGTTGCGGGGAGGCCGCCGGTCCGCCGCCGCCGCACGCCGCGACGGACGCCGCGAGAACGGCGGCGCCGACCGCGGCGGCGGCGCGCCGGCGACGCCGCACGGTCCTCACTCGAACACGACGGTGCGCGAGCCGTGCACGAGCACCTTGGCGGCCAGGTGCAGCCGCACGGCGCGGGCGAGCACGTGCGCCTCGAGGTCACGGCCGCGGGCGACGAGGTCCTCGACCGAGTCGCGGTGGGTCACCTTCGCGACGTCCTGGGCGATGATCGGTCCCTGGTCCAGGTGCGCGGTGGCGTAGTGCGCCGTCGCGCCGATGACCTTCACCCCGCGCTCGAACGCCTGGTGGTACGGCTTCGCGCCGACGAACGCCGGCAGCAGCGAGTGGTGGATGTTGATGATCGCGTGCGGGTAGCGCGCGCAGAACTCCGGCGACAGCACCTGCATGTACCGGGCGAGCACGACCAGCTCGGCGCCGCTCGCGTCGACCAGCTCGACGACGCGCTGCTCCTGCTCGGCCTTGCCCCCCGGCTCGACCGGCAGGTGGTGGAACGGCACGCCGAAGAACGCACAGGCCTCGGCGTGGTCGGGGTGGTTGCTGACGACGAGCCCGATGTCGGCGTGCAGCTCGCCGGTGCGCCAGCGGGCCAGCAGGTCGAGCAGGCAGTGCGGCTGCCTGGACGCCAGCACGGCGATGCGGGGGAGCTGCTCGGGGAACCGGACGTCGCACTCCATCGCGAAGCGGTCACCGACCTCGGCGCGGAACGCCGGCAGCACGTCGTCGTCCGCTACGTCGAAGCCGGCGAGCTCGAACTCGACCCGCTGGAAGAACAGCCCCTCGTGGTGGTCGGTGTGCTGGTCGACCTCCACGATGTTCGCGCCGTGCCGGTAGAGCCACTCCGCGACCGACGCGACGATGCCCCGGGCGTCGGGGCAGGTGAGCAGCAGCACGGCCGTGCGCCGCGCGGCGTCGTCACCGCCGTGCCGCGGGACGAAGGTCGACCGCTCGAGCGGGGAGGTGTCGGGCGAGCTCACCCGGCCGACCCTACGGCGGCGGGTCCTGGCCCGGGGCTGCTCCGGGCCGCTCGGGCGTAGAGTCGCCGTGACCCTCGACGGCAGTGGGAGGAAGCCGGTGCGACGCCGGCGCGGTCCCGCCACTGTGTCCCGGCGCTCCGCGGAGCGCCCGGGGAGCCAGACACTCCCGCCGTCGACCGCTTCTCGCGGGGCGCGGACCCCGAGGAAGGCCCCGCCGGACCCGTGAGCGCCTACCCCTTCTCGGCCGTCGTCGGCCTCGACGACCTGCGGTTGGCCCTCGTCGTCAACGCCGTCTCGCCGGCGGTGGGCGGCGTGCTCGTCCGCGGCGAGAAGGGCACCGCGAAGTCGACCGTCGTGCGCGCGCTCGCGGCGCTGCTGCCGCCGGTCGCCGTCGTCGAGGGCTGCCGGTTCTCCTGCGACCCCGCCGCGCC
>DATMJH010000430.1:0-5878 GCA_035554015.1 Mycobacteriales bacterium | reverse complement strand
GACGCGCCGTCGCCGAGCGCCGGGCCGGCGACACCCGGGTCGCCCGCCGGGCCGGACGACCCGCTGGTGCAGCAGTCGCCGCTCGAGACGGCCCCACCGCCGACCGGGCTGCCGACCTGCCGCGCCGCCACGCTCACCCTGGCCGACGCCGTGCCGGGCGAGGCCGACGACGCGGGGTCGTCGCCGCCACAGCCGGCGAGCAGCGCGAGGAGCGCGAGCGCGGCCGCTGCGGCGCGAGGGGGGAGGGGCACGAGGAACGTTCTCCGGGGGGAGCGGCCGGGGCAGTCGGCGATCGGGCAGGCGGTGGGCGGCGACGCCCGAGACGACCCGCTCGACAGTAGCCGCGGGGCCGGGCGGCACGGGGGCGGCACGCCGCGCAACGGCGCCTATGCTGCCCGGCAGGTCCCGCGAGCGCGAGCAGGAGAGCTGAGACACCCGAGGCATGCAGAGCGCCAAGTACGAGACCGACGTCGACCTCTCCAACGAGAACATGAGCCAGACGCTCATCGCCCAGCTCGTCGGCGAGGGGCGCCGGGTCCTCGACGTCGGGTGCGCGACCGGCTACACGGCCCAGGTGCTGCGCGGGCTCGGCTGCACGGTGCAGGGCGTCGAGTACGACCCGGCGATGGCCGAGGCGGCGCGGCCGCACCTCGACCGCATCGAGGTGGGCGACGTCGAAGCCATGGACCTCGTCGGCCTGTTCGGCGAGGGCAGCGTCGACGTCGTCGTGTTCGGCGACGTCCTGGAGCACCTGCGCGACCCGGGAGCCGTGCTCGAGCGGTGCCGACCCCTGCTGGCTCCGGGCGGCTCGGTCGTCGCCTCGATCCCCAACGTCGCCCACGGGTCGGTGCGTCTCGCCCTGCTCGACGGCCGGTTCGAGTACACCGAGACCGGTCTGCTCGACCGGACCCACGTGCGCTTCTTCACCCGCGACGCCGTCCTCGCGCTGCTCCGCGGCGCCGGCTACGTGCCCGTGGAGCTGCGGCGCACCCGGCTCGGCGTCTTCGAGACCGAGGTCGAGGTGCGCGAGGGCGACTACCCGCCGGGCGTGCTCGCCGACCTGCTGCGCGACCCAGAGGTAATGACGTACCAGTTCGTGGTGCGCGCGGTGCCCGCGGCAGCGGCGCCCGCGGGTGCCGACGAGGTGCTCGAGCAGGCAGAGGAGCGCGCCCGCGCGCTGCTGCTCGAGGAGCAGGCCCGCGCAGCCGGCGACGACACGGCGCTCGGCGACACGGCACCCGGCGGCCGCCGCATCTCGCTGCCCACCGCGCCGCCGGCGCGTGTCGGCCTGCTCGGCGCGTGGGACCTCGACGACCTCGCCACCGGCCTGCTCGCCCGCACCGTGCCGGCGGAGCTGGCCCGCCGGCTGCCCGGCGTGATGGTGCGGCTGCTCGCCCCGCACGGCGACGCGCGCGGCGGCCGGCTCGCGCTCGGCGAGCCGGTGGAGCCGCTCGGCCGGCTGGGCCGGGTGCGGGCGCGGGCGCTCGCCGACGGCCTCGACGCCGCTCTCGTCGTCGGGCGCGTGGAGACCACCGTCGACGGCGTTGCCGCCTGGTACGGCGACCCGCCGCGGCGCGACCACCCCGCTCTGCTGCTCGCCGAGGGCCTGCCCGACGACGTGCCGACACCGGTGCGCTGGGGTCCGGTGCGGCTGCCGGGCGCCGACCACCACGTCGCCCTGCCGCCGGGGGAGCGGCCCGGCAACGCGGCGTCGCCGGTGCGCCTGCCCGACCCCGCGCTGCTCGCGCCGCGCGTCCTCGACCGCACCGCGCTGGCTGCGCGGCTGCCGCACCTGCGGTCGCAGTCCTGGTATCCGCCGGGCGGGCCGGTCGTCGCGCTGTCCGGGCCGGCGGCGCTCGCCGACCAGGTCCCCGCGCTGGCCGACGCCGTCGCGCGCGCGCTGGCGGGCACCGCCGCTGCCTCGGTCGTGATCCTCGAGCTCGAGCCCTCCGCCGGCGACGCGGCGTTCGCGCACCCGCTGGCGCAGGCGGTGCAGGGCGCGTTCCCGGGTTCGGTGCACCTCTGCCCGGTCGAGGCGGGTCTCGCCGCGCTGCTGGCCGACGACGCCGCGCTGGCGCTGCGACGGGCCTACGGCCGGCCGGCGGGCCACCTGCGGCACGCCCTCGGGTCCGGCTCGGTCGCGGGTGTGCTGGCGGACCAGCTCGCTCACTACGGCGTCGACGCCGCCCGGCTGGCCGCAGGGCAGGCGGTGAGCGACGCTCCGCCCCCGGACGAGGAGCTCGCGGCCGACCTCGCCCGGCTCGACGCGTGGTTCGACGAGGTGGCCGCCGCGGCCCGCGAGGCCGCCTCGGCGGCCGACCCGGCGCGCACCCTCGACGTCGCCGCGCGCTACGCCGCGCTGGAGCGCGCCCATGCCGCGATGCGGGCCCGCACGACCGCCGAGCTGCGCCGGCTGGCCCTGGCCGCGCCGCCCCCGCCGCCCGATCTCAGCCACGAGCTCGCGAAGCTGCGGGCGGAGATCGAGGCGATCAACAACACCAAGGTGATGCGTGCGCTCCGGCCGGCGCGGGAGGCGTACAGCCGCGTCCGCGCACGCCGCCGGTGACGGCAGGGGCCGAGCGGCCCGACGGCCTGCTCGTCGTGGCGGAGCGCGTCCCGCGCCGGGCGGACGACCCGCGGGAACGACTGCTCTGGGAGCTCCTGCTCGCCCTGCGCGCACTCTGGCCGGAGCTCCCCGTGACGCTCCTCGCGCCGCAGGACCTGCCGGCCGCGGCCCCCGCGCGTGACCTCGAGGCGCGCGGCGTCGAGGTGCTCGCCGGGCCGCGCGACTGGACGTCCGAGCTGCGCAGCCGGCCGGCGGGCTGGTCCACCGTCCTGCTCGCCGGCGACCGCGCCGAGCACCGCTTCGCCGCGGTGCTCGACCAGGAGCTCCCGGCCGCCATGCGGGTGCTGCTGCTGGCCGAGGTGCCGCTGCGCTCGGTCGCCTCGCTCGAGCCGGTGCTCGGCCGCCGCGACGAGGTGCGCGGCCTGCACGGGCTCACCGGCCTGGTGCGAGAGCGGGCTGCGGTGTCCGTCGAGCGCGTCGACGCGGTGTGGTGCCTCACCGAGCAGGACCGCGACTACGTGGTGGGCACCTTCCCGCACCGGCGGTGCACGCTGCTGGCCGATCCGGCGCTCGACGCCGGCGTGGCCCCCGTCCCGCTCGCCGAGCGGTCAGGCCTCGTCGTCGTGGCCGGCCCGGGCAGTGACGCCTTCGCGGCCCACGAGGACGTCGCCCTGGCCGCGGCCGACGACGTGCTGCCGACGCTGCGCCGGCGCGTACCCGCCCTGCGGCTGCACGTGCTGTCCGACCGGCCGAGCCCGCAGGTGCAGCGGCTCGCCGAGCGGTCCGGTGTCGTCCTCGAGCCCCTGGGCCCGCGGGCGGAGGTCGCGGTGGCGAGGGCGCGCGTCGCCCTGGTGCCCTACACCTACGGCACCGGCGTGCGGCACGCCACCGCCACGGCCACCGCCGCGGGCACGCCCTGGGTCGGCCTCACCGCCAGCGCGGCCGCGCTGGACCTCGGCGACAGCGCCCCGCTGTTCCTGCGCGACGACCTGCCGGGCGTCACGCAGCGGGCGCTCGAGCTGCTCGTCGACGACGCCGCGTGGGACACCGCGGCCGTCGCGGTCGCGCAGCGTCGCCGCACCGGCGGCCGCGCGGCGCTGCGGCGCAGCCTCGTGCACGCGCTGGCCGAGGTCGGCATCGCTCCACCGACCGGCTCGGATCTGATGCCCGACCTCCCCGACGACGTGCCCGGGCAGCCGGCCCCGCCGCCGCCCGCCATGGTCCCGGTGGAGCGGCGGCAGCCGCGGCTGCCGACCGGCGAGGTCGCGCGCGGCTGGCCCGGGCCGCGCGACGCCGACGCGCAGTACGCCCTGTGGCTGCGGGAGAACCAGCCCGACCTCGACGCGGTGGCCCGCGCCGTCGAGGCGCTCGAGGAGCCACCGCTGATCAGCGTCGTCGTCCCGACCTGGAACAGCGACCCTGTGGTGCTCGGCGAGACGCTCGCGTCGGTGCTCGCGCAGGTCTACCCGCACTGGGAGCTGTGCCTGGCCGATGACGCGTCGACCAGCGAGGCGACCCTCGAGGCGCTGCGCTCGTGGGAGACGCGCGACGACCGGGTGCGGGTCCGGCGGCTCGACGAGAACGTCGGGATCTCGGGCGCCACCAACGCGGCACTGGCCCTGGCGACCGGCCCGTTCGTGGCGCTGCTCGACCACGACGACCTGCTCAAGCCGCACGCGCTGGCGCGCGTCGCCCTGCGCCTGGCCGAGGAGCCGGACCTCGACCTGGTCTACAGCGACGAGGACAAGCTCGATGACCAGGGCATGCTCGTCGAGCCGTTCTTCAAGCCGGACTGGTCGCCGGAGCACCTGACGTCGCGCAACTACATCGGCCACCTCGTGGTCGCCCGCCGGTCGCTCGTCGACGAGGTCGGCGGCTTCCGTGACGGCGTCGACGGCAGCCAGGACCACGACCTGCTGCTGCGGCTGACCGAGCGCTCCGAGCGCGTCGCGCACATCGCCGAGCCGCTGTACACCTGGCGTCGGGTGGCCGGCTCGACGGCCGCCGTGGTCGACGCCAAGCCGTACGCCTTCGAGGCCGCCAAGCGCGCGCTCGACGACGCTCTCGCGCGGCGCGGGCTGACCGGCCGGGCCGAGGACGGGCTGCTCCCGAGCACCTACCGGCTGAAGTACGACGTCGTCGGCCACCCGCGGGTGGCGATCGTCATCCCGACGCGCAACGGCGTGCACCTGCTGCGCCGGTGCATCGACAGCATCCGCGAGAAGAGCACCTTCTCCGACTACTCGTTCCTCGTCATCGACAACGAGAGCGACGACCCGGAGACGCTCGAGTACCTGGCCACGTTCGGCGGCCGGGTCCTGCGCTACCCGCACCGCTTCAACTACGCGCGGATGATGAACCTGGCCTCGTGGGCCGCGGACGCCGACCAGCTGCTGTTCGTCAACAACGACACCGAAGTGGTGGAGCCGGCCTGGATCGAGGCGCTGCTCGAGCACGCGCAGCGACCCGAGGTCGGCGCGGTCGGCTGTCGGCTGCTCTACCCGAACGACGCCCCCCAGCACGAGGGCGTGACGGTGAACTACGCCGGCGGCGCCGCCGGCAACGTCAACCACCAGGGCTGGTGGGGCTTCGGCGACGTCGTGCGCGACTGCACGGCGGTCACCGGCGCGGTGACGATGATGCGCCCGTCGGTGTTCTTCGAGGTCGGCGGCTTCGAGGAGCGGCTGCGGGTCGCCTTCAACGACGTCGACCTGTGCCTGCGGGTCCGCCAGGCCGGCTACCGCGTCGTCTACACCCCGTACGCGACGCTGTACCACCACGAGTCGGCCACCCGCGGCTTCGTGCCGCACCCGGAGGACGACGCGTTCTTCGACCGCCGCTGGGAGCCGCGGTCGGAGCGGTTCCGCGACCCGTACTACAACCCCAACCTCGACCGGGCGTACCCCTTCGAGATCCACTCCCTGGAGGGCCGGTCGTGCGGGCGGTGACGGACCTGCTCGCCGCGCGCGAGGTCATCACCAACCTCACGCAGCGCGAGCTCAAGGGCAAGTACAAGCGCAGCGCGCTCGGGTGGGCCTGGTCGCTGCTCAACCCGCTCGCCACCATGGCCATCTTCACGGTCGTCTTCCGCTTCGTGCTGCGCGCGCCGACGCCGGTGGGGGAGAGCACCGGCATCGAGGTGTTCGCCGTCTGGCTGCTGTGCGGGCTGCTGGTCTGGAACCTCATCGCCAACGGCCTGCTGGGCGGGCTCGGCGCGCTGGTCGACAACGCCAACCTCATCAAGAAGGTCTACTTCCCGCGCGAGGCGCTCGTCATCTCCATGGTGCTGGCGCTCGTGGTGACGCTCGGCAT
>DATMJH010000429.1:0-19674 GCA_035554015.1 Mycobacteriales bacterium | reverse complement strand
GTCGTGACCAGCAGTGCCACCAGCAGCGCGAGCGGGACCCAGAGGTAGAGCGGCCCGACGACCAGCCCGACGGCGATGAGCAGGAGGAGCGGGCCGAGGAAGGCGGCGAGAGTGAGCGGCAGCACCTTCGGGTCCGCGCGGCGGGTCATCGTCCACGCGGTGCGGATCTGCTGCAGGCGCGCGCCGCGCGGCGGCTTCGGCTTCCCGCCGCCGCGACCGCGACCGGCCTTGCTCGAGCCGGCCTTCTTCTTGTCGCGGGACAGCAGCGCCATGCCCGCGAGGATAGGTGCCTCGTGGCGCGGCGCCGCGCGGTCAGCCCGCTCGGCGCCGCTCGGCGTCGCGGGCGGCCCGCCGGGCTGCCTTGGCCGCGCGCTCCTCGGCGTCGCGAGCGGACGCCTCCTCCAGGGTGGGCGCCGTGCCTCCCTCGGCGGAGGGGATCCACCAGGTGTCGTCCGGGGTGCGCGGGCTGCCGGGATAGGTGCTGCGCGCCTGCACGAGGAGCGCCTGCATGCGAGCCTTGAGCTCGGCCGTCACCTCGAGGGCGTCACTGCCCGGCGCGGGGGAGAACGGCTCACCGACCACGATGCGGATCGGCGTGCCGCGGCTGAGGTCCCTGGGCCGGTTCTTGGTGAAGACCCGCTGGCTGCCCCAGACGACGGTCGGCAGCAGCGGCACGCCCGCCTCCATCGCCATCCGCGCCGCACCGGTCTTGAACTCCTTGAGCTCGAAGCTCTGCGAGATGGTGGCTTCCGGGAAGACGCCGACGATCTCGCCGCGGCGCAGTGCCTCGACGGCGAGCTTGTAGCTCTCCGCCGCGGCGCCCACCCGGTCGACCGGGATGTGCTTCATGCCTCGCATGAGCGGCCCCGCGACACGGTGGTCGAAGACCTCCTGCTTCGCCATGAAGCGCACCAGCCGCTTGTGCTTGCGCGCCGCCAGCCCGGCGAAGGTGAAGTCGAGGTAGCCCACGTGGTTGATCGCCATCACGGCGCCGCCCGTGCGCGGCACGAGCTCCTCGCCGGTGATGTCGAAGCGCAGGCCGAGCCCGCGGAAGACGGCACGGGCCAGGCCGACGACGGGCGTGTAGACGGGCTCCACCATGGGCGGAGGCTAACCGCGGCCGGCGGCGGCCGCGCGGGGCGGTCAGCCGTCGGCGCTCGCCGCCGGTCGCGCGGTGGTCGCCGGCACCGCGGCGACCGCGAGTGCTGCCGCCGCCTCGCGCCGGGCGCGGGCCCGCGCGGCGTCGGCGGCCATCGCTGCCCAGGCGTTGCGGCGGGCGGTGCCCTGCCCGCCGTGCGGGGCGACCGCGGACAGGACGAGAAGGGCCGTGCGGGTCAGCGCCGGCATGAGCGGCATGGCGACCTCCGGCAGGCGAGGGGGGAGTGCCGCCAGGCTGCCGCTCGGGTGTGACGCCGGCGTGAACGCACGGGAACGCCGCCGGGTCCGTCACGTTCCGCCCTCCTTGCGTCAGGGCACTGGAGCATGGGCAGGCTCAGATCTCCTGACGCAAGGCGGGGCTCTGGGCGGGGACGTCAGCGTGCGGGAGCAGGGGCAGGCTCAGGCTTCCTGACGCAAGGGGTCAGGGGGTGGCGAGGCTGCGGCGCTCGAGGGCTTGCTCGAACAGCCGGCCGGCCCGGTACGACGACCGCACGAGCGGGCCGCTCATGACGCCGGCGAAGCCGATCTCCTCGGCCTCCTCGCGCAGCTCGACGAACTCCTCCGGCTTCACCCACCGCTCGACGGGGTGGTGCCGGGGGGAGGGCCGCAGGTACTGGGTGATGGTGACGAGGTCGCAGCCGGCGTCGTGCAGGTCCTGCAGCGCCTCACTGACCTCCTCGCGCGTCTCGCCCATCCCGAGGATGAGGTTGCTCTTGGTGACCAGGCCGGCGTCGCGGGCGTCGGTGAGGACGCCGAGCGAGCGCTCGTAGCGGAACCCCGGCCGGATGCGGCGGAAGATGCGCGGCACGGTCTCGACGTTGTGCGCCAGCACCTCGGGGCGCGCTCCGAACACCTCGGCCAGCTGCGCGGCGTCACGGTCGAAGTCGGGGATGAGCAGCTCGACCTTCACGCCGGGCAGCGCGGCGTGCACCTGACGCACCGTCTCGGCGTACAGCCACGCGCCGCCGTCGGCGAGGTCGTCGCGCGCGACGCCGGTGATGGTGGCGTAGCGCAGCCCCATGGCCGCCACCTGCTCGGCGACCCGGCGCGGCTCGTCGCGGTCGTACGCGGCCGGCTTGCCGGTGTCGATGTTGCAGAAGTCGCAGCGGCGGGTGCACTGGTCGCCGCCGATGAGGAAGGTCGCCTCGCGGTCCTCCCAGCACTCGTAGATGTTGGGGCAGGCCGCCTCCTCGCACACCGTGTGCAGGCCCTCGCGCTTCACCAGCGCCTTGAGCTCGGTGTACTGCGGCCCCATCACCGCGCGCGTCCTGATCCAGGACGGCTTCTTCTCGATCGGCGTCTGCGCGTTGCGCACCTCGAGCCGCAGCAGCTTCCTGCCGTCGGGTGCCATCACGCGGGGCCCCCGCGGCAGCCTGAGCGCAGCGAGTGGGTGAAGGTCACGGTTCACCGTAACCCCGGGCGCGGACGGCGGCTTCCCGCCGTGCGAGGGTGCAGCGGTGACGGCCCTGCGCATCTTCACCGAGCCGCAGGAAGGCGCGTCCTACGACGACCTGCTGCGCGTCGCCCGCGCGACCGAGGAGCTCGGCTTCGACGGGTTCTTCCGGTCCGACCACTACTCGAACTTCTTTCGCGCCAGCGGGCTGCCGGGGCCCACCGACGCGTGGGTCACCCTCGCCGGCCTCGCCCGCGAGACCTCACGCATCCGTCTCGGCACCCTGGTGTCGCCGGTGACGTTCCGGCTGCCGGGGGTGCTCGCCATCAGCGCCGCTCAGGTCGACGCCATGAGCGGTGGGCGGCTCGAGGTCGGCCTCGGCACCGGCTGGCACGACGGCGAGCACCGGCAGTACGGCATCCCGTTCCCGCCGATCGGTGAGCGGTTCGAGCGGCTGGAGGAGCAGCTGCAGGTCGTGCTCGGCCTGTGGCAGGCGGACGGGCGGTTCTCCTTCGACGGCAGGCACTACCGGCTCGAGGACAGCCCGGCGCTGCCGAAGCCGGTGCAGCGCCCGCACCCTCCGGTGATCGTGGGTGGCGGCGGCAAGCAGCGCACCCCCCGGCTGGCGGCGACCTACGCCGACGAGTTCAACCTGCCGTTCCAGCCGGTCGACCGGACGGCCGCTCAGTTCGACCGTGTGCGGGCGGCGTGCGGCACGACCGGCCGATCGGTGCTGCTGTCGGCCGCGCAGACCGTCGTGTGCGGCCGCGACGACGCCGAGGTGCGCCGCCGTGCCGAGGCCATCGGCCGCGACGCGGAGCCTCGCGGCGGGTACGTCGTCGGCACGCCCGACGCCGTCGTCGAGCAGCTGCGCGGCTTCGTCGCCGCCGGGGCCGACCGGCTGTACCTGCAGGTGCTCGACCTGTCCGACCTCGACCACCTCGAGCTCCTCGCCAGCGACGTCGCGCGCCAGCTCTAGCGACGGCGGAACGGCTCGTCGAGCAGCCGCTCCACGAGCTGGTCGCCGCGCGGGTCGCCGAGGCCGGCGAGCGCCTGCGCCGCCTGCTCCCTGGCCGGGCGGGTGGCGCGGCGCTCGAACAGCAGGGTCTCGGGCTGTTGCGCCGTCGAGTCGAGGAACGCGGTCCAGGCGTCGATGCGCGCGAGCACCGCGGCGCGGGCGTCGGCGAGGTCCTCGTCCCAGGGCAGCGGGCGCACCTGTGCCACCGCGGCGCGGTGCTCGGCGATGCGCGGCGGGAACCGGCGTGCGTCCACGGCGAGGCTGTCCAGCACCGCGGTGCGCTGCGCGACGTCGAGGTCTGGCCGCGCCAGCAGGCTGCCGGTGTACTGGACCATCCCGGTGGTGCTGCGCCGGGCGTCCTGCACCACTGCCTCGGCGGCGACGGCGGCGTCGAGCAGCGCGTCGCGCTGGCGGTCGCTCTCCCAGCGCTCCGCGGCGACCGCCCCGACGACCAGCAGCACCACGAGCACGGTCACGGCACGCCGTCGGCGGCTGCCGCCGCGACCGTCGTCCCGCCCGCTCGTGAGCAGGTCGGCCGGCGCGCTCGTCGCGCTCACCCGACCGGCGCCGCCGACAGCGCATGGAGCCGCGCCTCCAGCAGCGGCAGGACGTCGTCGACGCCGACGGGCCGGTCGAGCTCGCGCGTCAGCGACGTCACGCCGGCGTCGGCGATGCCGCACGGGACGATGCGGTCGTAGGCGCCGAGGTCGGGATCGCAGTTGAGCGCGAAGCCGTGCATCGTCACCCCGCGCGACACCCGGATGCCGATGGCGGCCACCTTGCGCGCGCCGTCGGGCGTCCAGACCCCGGAGCGCCCCTCGACGCGGTCGGTCGACAGCCCGAGGTCGGCGCAGACGTCGATGAGCAGCTGCTCGAGCCGGCGGACGTACGCGACGACGTCGACCGGGTCGGCGAGCCGGACGATCGGGTAGCCGGTGACCTGGCCAGGGCCGTGCCAGGTGATCTTGCCGCCGCGGTCGACGTCGACGACCGGCGTGCCGTCGAGCGGCCGCTCCCAGGCCTCGGTGCGCTTGCCGGCGGTGTAGACCGGCGGGTGCTCGAGCAGCAGCACCTCGTCCTCGGCGCCGGCGACGACGCGCGCGTGCGTCTGCTGCTGCAGGCGCCAGGCGTCGAGGTAGTCGACGACGCCGAGCCTGCGGACGATCACGCCGACGAGGCTACGCCGGGGTCAGCCGAGCCGCACGGGCTCGATGCGGGTCTCGCCGTCCCGGTCGACCCGGTACGCCGCGGCGCCGCCGCGGTCGCTGACGACGGCGCTCAGCTCGGTGCCGGCGTAGTGCAGCCCGACGCCGTCGTCGGTGGCGGTGCCCGGGGGCACGACGCCGTCCCGGACCAGCTGTTGGTACAGCGGTCGGCGCCGCTCCTCGCTGTCGTAGTGCGGGCACGTGCTCCCGGGCAGGAAGGCGAGCCCGTTCGTCACCGGACGCAGCTGGGGGCCGAACGAGTCGGTGGTGCCGCCCTCGAACCAGCACAGGCTCCCGGCGCTGCCGCCGGTGAGCACGACGCCGGCCTCCCAGGCCTCGCGCAGTGCGGTGTCGACCCCGTGCAGCCGCCACAGCGCGAGCAGGTTCGCGACGCTGCCGCCGCCGACCCAGATGACGTCCTGCTCGAGCAGGTGCTCGGTGAGGTCGTCGACGTTCGGCATCGGGAACAGCGCCAGGTGCGACGGCCGCCAGCCGGCGCCCGCGACGGCGGCGTACCAGACGGCGCGGCGCGCGGCGTCGTCGCCGGTGGCGGTGTGCAGCGCGCACACCCGCGGTGTCGACGCGCCGGACAGCTCGACCGCGTACCGCATGAGCGGTCCCGGCCGGGCGCCGTAGCGGTCGTCGGGCTCGAAGCCGCCGCTGCTGGTGGCGAGGACGTGCCGGTCGGTCATGGTGCTCCCTCCCGGAGCTCGGAGAGGACGGCGGTGGCGGCGCGCCGACCGGAGACGAGCGCCCCCTGGACGGACCCGGAGTCCCGGTGGTCGCCGCAGACGAACAGCCCGCGGTCGAGCCGGACGGGCCGGCGGAACCGCCCCATGGGCGGTGACTGGTCCGGCACGGCGTGCGGCACGTCGTAGCGCGCGACGTGCTCCCAGCTGCCGGTGTCGACGCCGTAGAGCCGGGCGAGATGTGCGCGCACCGCCGGCTCGCCCGCGTCGCCGTCGACCACCGAGCTCGACACCAGGTGGCGGCCGGGCGCGTACTCGGGTGCGGCGTTGGTCAGCACGACGGTGTTCACGACCGGGCCCGACCGCTCGCCGTCGAGCACGATCGCGGCTTCGCCGACCGGCGGCTCGGGCGCGAGGTGGTAGTGCGTCGTCACGCCGTTCATGCGGGGGACGTCGAGGCCCGGCAGCAGCCGGCCGGCGGTGACCGGGTCGGTCGCGACGACCACCGCACGGGCCGCCGTCGTGCCGTCGGCGGTGCGGACGCCGTGGCCGTCGACTCGCTCGACCGGGGTGCCCAGGCGCAGGCAGCCGGCCGGCAGGCGCGTCGCGAGCTGCGCCGGGACCGCGCCGATGCCGGCTGCGGGGACGCACTGGGTGCCGAGCGCGAACGACCGCCAGACCAGGTCGAGGAAGCGGCTGGAGGTGTCGAGCCGCGGCTCGAGGAAGACGCCGGCGAGGAACGGCCGCACGAACCGCTCGACGCTCTCGGGGGACAGCCCGCGGTCGTACAGGGCCTGCGCCGTGGTCGTCTCCGGCCGCTCGAGCAGCGTGTCGGGGGACGGGAGCGTCGCCGCGGCGGTCAGCCGGATCAGCGCGAGCTTGTCCCGCACGCTGCCGATCGGCGCGCGCGCCGTCGACGCCGTCCACGACGGCAGCCGCCGCGGGTCGCCGACCCGGTGCAGGCGGTCGCCGTAGCGCACGAGCGCGCCGCGGGCGAGCGGCCGCAGCTCCAGCGCGCGGTGGTCCAGCACCCGCCGCGCCTCGGGGTAGCCGGTGTTGTGCACCTGGAAGCCGCGGTCGAGTCGCAGGCCGTCGGTCTCCGCCCCCAGCACGTCGGTACGCACCCGCCCGCCGACGGCGTCGGCCGCCTCCAGCACGACGACGTCGACGCCGGCCTGCACCAGTCGCCGGGCGCAGGCCAGCCCGGCGAGGCCGGCACCCACCACGACGACCTCCGGCACGCGCCGAGCCTAGGTGTGGACAGCCGCCGCGGCGCGACGGTCTTTCGTGCTGCACTGCCCGGCATGTCCACCGGTGCGGGGCAGCCGTGGTCGCTGCCGGGGTTCGACGTCCAGGAGCTGCTCGGCTACGGCGCGACCGGCGAGGTGTGGCGCGCGGTCGACGTCGCCACGGGGGAGGTGGTCGCTCTCAAGCGGCTGCGGCCGGGGGCCGACCCGGCCGCCGTCGACGCGCTGCGCACGGAGGCCGCGGTGCTGCGGGGGCTGGACACTCCGCACGTCGTGCGGCTGCGCGCCGTCGTCGGCGAGGGCAGCGCCGCCGTCCTCGTGCTCGACCACGCAGCGGGCGGGTCGCTGGCCGGTCTGCTCTCCCGCCGGGGTGCGCTCGACCCGGGAGAGGTCGTCACGGTGGCCGCACCGCTGGCCGCGGCTCTCGCCGCGGCGCACGCCCGCGGCGTCGTGCACGGCGACGTGACGCCGGCCAACGTGCTGTTCACCGCCACCGGCATGCCGCTGCTGTCCGACCTCGGGCTCGCCCGGCTGGCCGGCGGCTCGCGTGAGCGGCTCGACGGCACGGCGGAGTACCTCGACCCGGCGGTCGCGGCCGGGGCCGAGCCGTCCGCCGCCTCAGACGTCTGGGGGCTCGCGGCGGTCTGCCACCACCTGCTGGCCGGCAGCCCCCCGCACGAGGGCGGCTCGGTGCCGGAGGTCCTGGCCGCGGGACAGGACGGTGCCCGCGCCCCGCTCGGGCTGCTCGCGCCGCACGCGCCGCGGGCCCTGGTCGAGGTGGTCGAGCAGGCGCTCGAGCGCGACCCGGCCCAGCGGCCGGACGCCGCCGCCTTCGCCGCCGCACTGCGCCGCGCGCACGCCGCCGCTCCGGTCCGGCTGTCCGGGCCGAAGGCTGCCGCACCGACACCACCCGTGCGGTCCACGCACGCCGTCCCGCGGCACGCCCCGCCGCGTGCGCCCGCCCGCGACCGGCGGCTGCCGAGGTGGGCGCTGCCGGCCGGCGCCGCTGCGGGGTTGCTGGTGGCGGCCGCCGCGCTCGGCTGGTGGCTCGGCCGCACCGCCGAGCCGCGCCCGGCGGCCTCACTGCCGGTCGCCTCGGCCGCGCCGGCGACGTCCGCGCCGTTCACGTCCGCGTCGTCGGAGCCGGTCTCGGCTGCGTCCGCGACCTCCGCGACCTCCGCGACCTCCGCGACCTCCGCGACCTCCGCGGCGGGCGCCGCGCCGCCGTCCACGACGACGCCCGCGTCGGCACGCCCCACCTGGGAGCGGGTGCTGGACGGGCTCGACGCCGCCCGCGCGTCGGCCTACGAGGCCGGCGACGTCGCGGCGCTGACGGCCGTCTACCACGCCGGCTCGCCGGGCCTGGCCGCGGACGCGGCGCTGCTCGGCGCGCTGGTCCGCGACGGCCGGCACGCCACCGGCGTCCGGCACGAGCTGCGCTCGGTCGCGGAGCTGGAGGCGGGCCCCGGCACCGCCGTGCTCCGCGTCCGGGACGTGCTGGCCGGTTACGAGGTGCGGTCCGCCGACGGCGCCGTCGTCCAACGCGTGCCGGCGCGGGGCGAGGCGACCTACCGGGTCGAGCTCGCCCGTACCCCGGCGGGGTGGCGCATCGTGCAGGTGCGGCCGGAGACGTAGCGCTCAGGCCGCGGCGGCCGCCCGGGCCGGCCGGTCGAGCACCGCGCGCAGCGCGCTCTCGAGCTCCGGGTGCTGCCAGCGGAAGCCGGAGCGCTCGAGCGCGGCCGGCTCGAGCCGCTGGCCGGTCAGCACCATCTCCTGCGCCGACTCGCCGAGCGCCGCGCGCAGCACGAAGTCGGGCGCAGGGACGGGGAACGTCGGCCGCCCGATCACGCCGTTGAGCGTGCGGGTGAACTGCCGGTTAGTCACCTGCTCGGGGGCGACGACGTTGACCGGGCCGTCGACGTCGGCGGTGAGCAGGTGCTCGACGGCGCGCACCTGGTCCGGCAGCGAGATCCAGGCGAAGTACTGCCGCCCCGAGCCGAGCGGTGCGCCGAGGCCGAGCCTGAACGGCAGCAGCATCTTCGGCAGCGCGCCGCCGTGCCCGGCGAGCACGACGCCGGTGCGCATCCGCACGACCCGCGCCGACCCCGCGGCGGCGGCGGTCGCGGCCTCCCACTGCCGGGTCACCTCCGCGAGGAAGCCGTCGCCGGTCGGCCCGTCCTCGTCCACCGCGGTGTGGCCGGTGTCGCCGTAGTAGCCGGCGCCGCTCATCGACAGCAGCACCCGGGTGCGGTCGCTGGCGGCCACGGCCTGCGCGACCGCCGTCGTGCCGTCCACGCGGCTGTCGAGCACGACCCGCTTGCGCGCCGTCGTCCAGCGCTTGTCGGCGACACCGGCTCCGGCGAGGTGGACGACGGCGTCGACGTCGGAGAGGTGCGCGGGGTCCAGCGCACGCCGGTCCGGCTGCCACGGCCGCTCGTCGGGCGCCGACGGCGTCCCGCGTACCAGCCGCACGACGTCGTGCCCCGACGCCCGGAGGGAGGGGACGAGCGCCGACCCGAGCAGGCCGGACGCGCCGGTGACCGCGATGCGCATGCCTCGATCGTCCCGGCCTCCACCGCTCGCCGCCACCCGAGCCCGAACGCCTTCCTTGCGTCCGCGTCCTGACACACACCCCCGCACGGCCGTGCGCACGTCCGGTCAGTGCTGTCCGGCGCGCGTCCGCACGGGCACGTCGACGCTGTGTGCCAGGACGCGGACGCAGGGGAGGTGGTGCTACAGGCCGAGCTCGGCGGCGAAGTCGCCCTCCTCCAGGCGCTCCTTCACCGTCACGAGGAAGCGCGCGGCGTCGGCGCCGTCGACGATCCGGTGGTCGTAGGTCAGCGCCAGGTAGACCATCGAGCGCACCGCGATGACCTCCCCGAGGTCCGGGTCGTCGACGACGACCGGGCGCTTGACGACGGCGCCGGTGCCGAGGATGCCGACCTGCGGCTGGTTGATGATCGGCGTGTCGAACAGCGCCCCGCGGGAGCCGGTGTTGGTCAGCGTGAACGTGCCGCCGCCGAGCTCGTCGGGGGTGACCTTGTTGGTACGGGTCCGCTCCGCCAGGTCGGCGATCTTCTTGGCGAGCCCGGCGAGGTTGAGGTCGCCGGCCTCGTGGATCACCGGGACGAGCAGGCCCCGCTCGGTGTCGACGGCGACGCCGAGGTGCACGCCGTCGTGGTAGGTGATGGTGCCGCCGTCCTGGTCGACGCTGGCGTTGACGACGGGGTGCTGCTTGAGCGCCTCGAGCGTCGCGAGCGCGAAGAAGGGCAGGAAGCTCAGCTTCACGCCCTCCCGCTGCGCGAAGGCGTCCTTGGCCTGTGCGCGCAGCCGCGCGATGCGGGTGATGTCGACCTCGACGACGGTGGTCAGCTGCGCGCTGACCTGCAGCGACTCGACCATCCGCTCGGCGATGACCTTGCGCAGCCGGCTCATCGGCTCGGTCGTGCCGCGCACGGTCGTGTCGGCCGCCGCCTTGACCGCTTGATCGGCGAACGCCGGTGCGGGCGCGGCCGTGCCCCTGGCCGGCTGTTGCACCTGCTCGCGGCCGGCGTCGGCGGTGTCGCGCGACTGCTGCGGAACGCTCGCGGCCGGCTGCTGGCCCTGCTCCGGCGCCGCCTGCCGGGCGCCCTGCTGCCCGGCGGCGTCGAGGACGTCCTGCTTGCGGATGCGGCCGCCGACGCCCGTGCCGGAGACCGTGGAGAGGTCGACGCCGTGCTCGGCGGCGAGCTTGCGCACCAGCGGCGTCACGTAGGCGCCCTCGCCACCGCCACCGCCACCGCCACCGCCACCGCCGGACGGAGCGGCCGGCTGCGGCGCCGGGGACTGCGAGGCCTGCGCCTGCGGCGCGGGCTCCGGCCGCTGCTCCTGCTGGGGCTGCGCCTGCGGCTCCGGCTCCGGCTGCTGCGCCTGCGGCTCCGGCTGCTGCGCCTGCGGCTCCTGCTGCTGCGGCTCCTGCTGCTGCGGCTCCGGCTCGGGCTCGGGCTCGGGCTCGGGCTGTGCCTGCTCGCCGCCGGCCTGCTCGGCGCCGGCGTCACCGCCGCCGCCCGAGCCGTCGTCGATGGTCGCCAGCTCGACGCCGACCTCGACGGTCTCGTCCTCCTGCACCTTGATGGAGGACAGCACCCCCGAGGCGGGGGAGGGGATCTCGGTGTCGACCTTGTCGGTGCTCACCTCGAGCAGCGGCTCGTCGGCCTCGACCGAATCGCCCTCCTGCTTCAGCCACCGGGTGACGGTGCCCTCGGAGACGCTCTCGCCCAGGCGGGGCATCGTGACGGAGACGGCCATGTGGGTCCCTCGACTCCTTCGGTCGGATGTGCGGCGGTCAGCTGTGGCTGTGCAGCGGCTTGCCGGCCAGCGCCAGGTGCGCCTCACCGACCGCCTCGGACATCGTCGGGTGCGGGTGGATGAGCTGCGCGACCTCGCCCGGCAGCGCCTCCCAGTTGGTGATGAGCTGCGCCTCGGCGATGAGCTCGCCGACCCGCTCGCCCACCATGTGCACACCCAGCACCGGGCCGTCCTTGCTGGCGATGACCTTGACGGCGCCGGCGGTGCCGAGGATGCGGGCGCGGCCGTTGCCGGCCAGGTCGTACACCGCCTCGACGACGTCGTAGCCGCGCTCCTTCGCGACCTTCGACGTGATGCCGACCGAGGCGACCTCGGGGTGCGAGTAGGTGATGCGCGGGACGCCGTCGTAGTCGATGGGCGTCACGTTCAGACCGGCCAGCCGCTCGGCGACGAGGATGCCCTCGCCGAACCCGACGTGGGCCAGCTGCAGTGTCGGGATGAGGTCGCCGACCGCGCTGATCGTCGGGACGCTGGTCTGGCAGTAGGCGTCGACCTTGACGTACCCGCGCTCCATCTCGACGCCGACCTGCTCGTAGCCGAGGTCCTGCGAGACCGGGCCGCGGCCGATCGCCACGAGCAGCTTCTCGGCCTCGAGGGTCTTGCCGCCCTCGAGGTGCACGCGCACGCCGCCGTCGGTGTGCTCGACCCGCTCGAACCGCGCACCGAGCGCCTGCTGGATGCCCTGCTTGCGGAAGGCGCGCTCGAGCAGCTTGGAGCTCGACTCCTCCTCGAGCGGCACCAGGTGCGGCAGCGCCTCGACGACCGTCACCTCGGCGCCGAAGGAGCGCCAGACCGAGGCGAACTCGCAGCCGATCGCGCCGGCGCCCAAGATGACCACCGAGCCGGGGATCGTGTCCATCTGCAGCGCGTGGTCGCTGGTGATGACGCGCTCGCCGTCGACCTCCAGGCCGGGCAGCGACTTCGGCACCGAGCCGGTGGCGAGGAGCACGTGCCGGCCCTCGATGCGCCGTCCGTCGACCTCGACGGCCGTCGGCGACACCAGCCTGCCGGTGCCCTCCACCACCTCGATCTTGCGGCTCTTCACCAGGCCGGTGAGCCCCTTGTAGAGCCCGTCGACCACCTTCTGCTTGTAGGCGTTGACCTCGGGCATGTCGACCCGGTCGAAGCTGCCGTGCACGCCGAACTGCTCGGCGTGCTTGATCGTCTCGACCGTCTCGGCGGAGTGCAGCAGCGCCTTGGTCGGGATGCAGCCGCGGTGCAGGCACGTGCCGCCGACCTTGTCCTTCTCGACCATGACGACGGACATGCCGAGCTCGGCGGCGCGCAGCGCGGCGGCGTAGCCCCCACTCCCTCCGCCCAGGACGACGAGGTCGACGGTCTCGGTCACGACGGCTCCCTGCTGTGCGACGGCGTCTTCGCGAGGTCGCCGTCCAGCTCGCCGCGGCAGGGTGCCCGGTGGAGGACGACGGCCCCGTCAGGCATCCTTCCACTCGGCGGGAGGGGCGCCCGACCCGCCTCCTTCCCACCTGTCCGGCCGGGAAGCACCGACGAGGGCGCTGCTGGGGGGAGGTGCCGTGGGACTGCGCGACCGGTTCCGCCGCGCGCCGCGACCGGGCACCGTGCGCTCCGGCGGGACGGCTGAGCTCGAGCACCTCGCCGAGTGGGCGGCGGCGCGGCGCGGCGTCGAGGGCTTCGTCGAGCCGGAGACGCCGACGACGTCGACCACGCTGGTGCTCGTCGCGCACGACGGCGAGTGGACGCGTCGCCGGGTGGCCTCGGCGAAGGACGCGTTCGGCTTCGGCAGCACGGCCGGGATCCCGGTCTACGACGTCGCCGCCGTCGGCTACCCGAAGCGGATGCGGGAGTGGACGGCCCGCCGCCGCGCCAGCGGCGAGCCGCGCTCGACCTGAGCCTCGCCCGCCGTGTACGCGGCCGACCACCCGGCCCGCCGGTGTGCCGCGGCCGGGCGCGACGGCTCTCGGCCGCCGAGCCATGCGTCACTGACGGGCGGCCGGGCGCGACGGCCCTCGGCCGCCGAGCCACGCGTCACTGACGGGCGGCCGGCCCCGGCTCTCGGCCGCCGAGCCACGCGTCACTGACGGGCGGCCGGCCCCGGCAGCTCCGCAGGCCAGCGGCACGCCGTCTGCGTCGACTTCCTGTCCCGCAGCAACATCATCGACGCCCGATGATGTTGCTGCGGGACAGGAAGTGCTGCTGAAGCCCGGCGCTGGCTACCTCTTCTTGGCGCCCCCGGCACCCTTGGCCTTGCCGGCACCGTTGGCCTTGTCCTTCTTCGGCGAGCGCTGCGCCGCGGCCTGCTCCTCGACCGGCTCCTCCACCGGCTCCTCGACGCCGTCGACCGGCTCCTCGACGCCGTCGACCGGCTCCTCGACCGGATCCTCGCCGGCGCCCGCCTTGCCGCAGCCGCTCTTCGCCGCCGCCGACACGCGTGCGCCGTGCTCGGCACCGCGCACGCTGCGGTCCCGGGCCACGGCCGAGACGTACATGCCGTGGTTGGTGTACTCGTCCGTGCACTCCGGCAGCACGAGCGCGTCGCCGCCCTCCTCGACCACCGGCTCGAGCGCCGGCTCCTCCACCACCGGCTCCCCGACCACCGGCTCCCCGACCACCGGCTCCTCGACCACCGGCTCGAGCGGCTGCTCGGCGACGACCTCCTCGCCGATCGTCTCCTCGGTGCTCACGGTCGTGATCGCGACCGCCGACGTGCTCAGCGCGGCGGCGGCCACGGCCACGCCGGCGAGCTTGAGCTTGGCGGTCAGGAAGGCGAGCAGCGTGTCGGTCACGGGAGGGGCCTCCGGTCGAGCGGTGCGGGCACTGCTGCATCGACCGGCCGGCGGCGCCCGCTACAGGGCTGTTCGGGTGAGGTCCTCGACGACCTGCACGAACGTCCGCACGGCGGCGCCGGTGCCGCCGTGGGGCGTGTAGCCGTACGCCTCTCCCGGGTTGTACGCCGGGCCGGCGATGTCGAGGTGCGCCCACTTCACGCCGTCCGCGACGAACTCCTGCAGGAACAGGCCGGCGGTCAGCATCCCGCCCTCGCGCGGCCCGGTGTTCAGCAAGTCCGCGACCTCGCTGTCCAGGCCCTTCTTCAGCTCGGGCGGCAGCGGCATGGGCCACATCGACTCACCGGCGCGCACCGCGGCGTCGACCACCCGCTCGCGCAGCGCGTCGTCGTTGCCCATGACACCCGCCGTGCGCGCCCCGAGCGCGACGAGCTGGGCGCCGGTGAGCGTGGCGGCGTCGAGCAGCACGTCGGGCTCGTCCTCGCACGCCCGCACGATCGCGTCGGCGAGGATGAGCCGGCCCTCGGCGTCGGTGTTGTTCACCTCGACCGTCTTGCCGCCGCGCATCGTCAGCACGTCGGACGGCCGGATGGCGGTGCCGCTCGGCATGTTCTCGGCCATCGGCACCCAGGCGTCGAGGTCGACGGCGAGCCCCAGCTCGGCCACGGCAGCGGTCGCGGCGATGACCGCGGCCGCGCCGCCCATGTCGCTCTTCATGTCCTCCATGGCGGTGGCGGGCTTGAGCGACAGGCCACCGGAGTCGAAGGTGATGCCCTTGCCGACGAGCGCGACCTTCGGCCCGCCGCGCTTGCCGCCCCGGTACGACAGGTGCACCAGCCGCGGCGGGTTGACCGAGCCCTGGCCGACGCCGGTGATGCCGCCGTACCCGCCCTTGGCGAGCGCCTTGTGGTCGAGCACCTCGACGCTGATGCCGACGCGCTTCGCCTCGGCCTCGGCGCGGTCGGCGAGGTCGGCGGGGTGCAGATCGGACGGCGGGGTGTTGACGAGATCGCGCGCCAGCGTCGTCGCGCGCGCGACGACCTCGGCCCGGCGCGCGGCGTCCTTGACGGCGCTGTCCTTGGCGACCTTCTTGTCGACGACGACCTGCACCTGCTCGACCGGTGCCGGCAGGTCGGGAGTGGTGCGATAGGCGGTGAAGCGGTAGGCGCCGAGCAGCGCGCCCTCGGCGACGGCACGCACCTGCTCGGGCGTGGCGGCGGCCGGGTCGACGAGCGACAGCCCCACCGTGCGGGCGGACCCCGCGAGCGCGCGCAGCGCGTCGCCGGCCGCCCGGCGCAGCGACTCCAGGTCGGCACCGTCCTCGGCAGCGTCCGCCCCCAGCCCGACGGCGACGACGACGGCGGGCTTGATCGCGCCCAGGGTGGCCAGGCAGGTCACGGTGCCGCGCTTGCCGGTCGCCCCCAGGCCGGTGAGCGCCGCGAGGAACGGCTTGCCGACGGCGTCGGCGACGGCCTGGCCGCCCGGTGCGACGGCCACGCCCTTGCGCCCCGGCACCACGCCGATGACGACGGCGTCGACCTGAAGCGAGGGGGCGGCGGACGTGGTCAGCGAGAGCGTCGTCACGGCCGCGACCCTACCGACGCGAGCACGCCCGAGCGGGCGTCGCCCCGGCTGGCTACTGTCGCCGCCGTGACCGACCTGCGCCGCAGCCCGTTGCACGACCGGCACGTCGCGCTCGGCGCGCGGATGGCCGACTTCGGCGGGTGGGAGATGCCGATCCAGTACAGCGGCGTGGTCCCGGAGCACACCGCCGTGCGGGAGGCCGTCGGCGTCTTCGACGTCAGCCACCTCGGCAAGGGCGTGGTCCGCGGCTCGGTCGGCGGCATGACGGCGGCGCAGTTCGTCGACGACCGGCTGACCAACAGCCTCGGCCGCATCGGGCCGGGACGGGCGCAGTACACGCTGTGCTGCGACGAGGAGTCCGGCGGCGTCGTCGACGACCTGATCGCCTACCTGCGCTCGGACGAGGAGGTCTTCCTCGTCCCGAACGCCGCCAACAGCTCACAGGTGGTCGGCCGGCTCGCGGCCGAGGCGCCGAGCGGCATCACGGTGGAGGACCTGCACGACCGGCTCGCGGTTCTCGCCGTGCAGGGCCCGCGGTCGGCGGAGCTGCTCGACGCGCTCGGCCTGCCGTCGCCGCACGACTACATGGCGTTCACGGCGGCGGACTGGCAGGGCCGCGGCGTCGTCGTCTGCCGCACCGGCTACACCGGTGAGCGCGGCTACGAGCTGCTGCCCGCGTGGGACGACGCCGGCGACCTGTGGGACGCCCTGCTGCACGCCGGCGCCGCACTTGGCGCGCTGCCCTGCGGCCTCGGTGCCCGCGACACGCTGCGCACCGAGATGGGCTACCCGTTGCACGGCCAGGACCTGTCGCTGGACATCACACCGGTGCAGGCCCGCTCCGGCTGGGCGGTGGGCTGGGACAAGCCGCGCTTCTGGGGTCGCGACGCGCTGCTCGCCGAGCGCGAGCGCGGACCGCACCGCCTGCTGTGGGGACTGGAGTCGCTCGACCGCGGCATCCCGCGGCCGCACATGACCGTGCAGCTCGACGGCCGGCGCATCGGGGAGGTCACCAGCGGGACGTTCTCGCCGACGCGGAAGGCCGGCATCGGGCTGGCGCTGCTGGAGGCCGGCGTCCAGGAGGGCGCCGAGGTCGAGGTCGACGTGCGCGGGCGGCCGTCGCGGATGCGGGTGGTCAAGCCGCCGTTCGTGCCGTCACGGGTGCGGTAGGTCAGCCCACCGCGAGCACGACCAGCGCGACCGCGGTGCTCGTCTCGACCAGCGCCCCGAGCACGTCGCCGGTGATGCCGCCGAGCCGGCGCACGGCGTGCCGGCGCAGCACACCGGCGCCGAGCACCGCCGCCGTGACGGCCAGCGGTCCGAGCCAGAGCGGCAGGTCCTCCTCGACGACGGAGACGGCGACCGACGCCACGAGCACCAGCCCGAGCGCCACGGCGGCCCGCAGCCGTGGCACGGTCTCGGCGACGAGCGCACCGAGACCGGTCGGGGAGGCCGCCGGAGTCGCAGCCGTGCAGGCGAGCGTGACGACGAGCCGCGCCGTCACGACGGCGACCAGCACGGCGGCCGCACCCCGGCCGGCCCGCTCGCACGCCAGCAGCGCGGACACCTGCGTGAGCAGCACGAGCACCAGGGCGCTGACGCCGAGGGGCCCGACCTCCGGCGAGCGCATGACGGCGAGCGCCTGCTCGGGCGGCCGGTAGGACGACAGGCCGTCGACCGTGTCGGCGAGGCCGTCCAGGTGCAGGCCCCGGGTGAGCAGCGCCAGGACGACGACGACGAGCACCGCGGCCAGCAGGCTCGCTCCGGCGGCGTGCACGGCCTCACCCACGGCAGCGGCGACCAGCGCGAGCGGCACGCCGACCAGCGGTGCCAGCGTCATGGCCGTCCCCGCGGTGCGCCGGTCGAGCGCCGCCGGTCCGCGGACGGGCAGCACGGTGAGGGTCGTCAGCGCCAGCCGCAGCCCGTCAGGCACCGGCGAGCCCGGTCGCGGCCGTGAGCAGGTCGAGCGCGAGGTCCGCGCCCGCCGGCAGCCCGAGCCGCAGGTCGAGCAGCGGCACGAGGCCGGCGGAGTCGTGCGCCGCCCGCGCGGCGGGCAGCGGTGGCGACTGGCCGGCGAGCCACCACGCCGAGGCCCCGGGAGCGAGCCGCCCGGCGACGAGCGCCGCAGCCGCCGTCAGGGCCGACCCGTCGAGCAACGCCGGGGTGCGCCGCGCCGCCGACCGGGCGAGCAGCCCGGCCAGCTCGGCGACGTCGCCGGCGCCGGCCGCGACGAGCAGCCCGGCCGGGTCGCTGCGGTGCCGGCGGTTGTCCCGCAACCCGTCGCGCACCGCGAGCGTGAGCCTCGCCCAGTCCGCGCCGGGAGCGGTGCCGACCGCCCGGACCGGCTCGAGGTCCAGCAGCACCGCGGTGACGAGCACGCCGGTCGCCTGGTCGCCGCTGCCGCTGACGACGAGCAGGTCCGTGCCGGCGTCGACGGCCGCGTCGGCGCGCGCCCTGCCCGTCTCCAGCGACCCGGCGCCGCCGCCGACGACGTCGACGCGCGTCACCTGCGCCGGGCGGTGCGGCGGCCACGCTCCCTGGCAGCGGGCGAGCCAGCGCAACGCCGGTTCGAGCCGGCCGCTCTGCGGCGCCGAGCCCGTGACCTCGGGCGGCGCCTCCACCTGGTCCCAGCTCACCGCAGCCGCCTGGACAGCCCGGCGACGACCTCGACGACGCCGTCGGACTCGGCCGACAGCCGCGCCGTCACGCTGCCGAGCAGGTCGCGGAAGCGCCGGCCCGACGCCGTCGCCGGGACGACGCCGCTGCCCACGACCGGCGCGACGAGCACGGCCCGCGCGCGGCAGTCGCGCCAGGCCGACACCAGGTCGTCGACGCGCGTGCCGACGTCGTCGGGCAGCGCGCCGTCCCACGCATGCAGCTCGTCGAGCGCCCGGGTCAGCCACAGCCCGAGGTCGTCGACGAGCACCGCGCCGTCGGCGTCGCGCAGCTCGGCGGCGACGTCGCCGGTCTCGACGGTGCGCCAGCCGGCCGGGCGGCGGGCCGCGTGGGCGCGCACCCGCGCGGCCCACTCGTCGTCGCCGGGCCGCTCGGGTGCGGTGGCCACGTAGGTCACCCGGGGCTCGCTCGCGAGCAGCTGCTCGGCGTGCGCGGACTTGCCCGACCGCGCGCCGCCGAGCACCAGTGTCCGCCGGAGCACCGGGACGCGCTGCGGCGGCGTGCCCAGGTCGACCACCTCCCCGTCGACCGGCGCGCGGGCGCCCCAGCCGGCCAGCACCCGGGCGAGCTCGTCCGGCGGCGGGTTGTCGTGTCCGAGGTGCGCGGCCAGCACGTGCGTGTGCGCGGCGACGGCGCCGCGGCGGCGCAGCTCGGCGACCTGCTCGGGCCACGTCCGCAGGTCGTGGTGGTGGGGCAGGTGCGCGCTGGTGAGCTCGAGCACGACGGCGTCGTAACGGCGGTCGGTGACCGCGTCGAGCGTCTCGTCGGGGAGCACACCGGTGTCGCAGGCCCACAGCAGCCGGGCGCCGTCGGGGGCGGTGACGTCGTAGAGCACCGCCGGCCCCACGTCCGGCGTGGCGTGCCGCGCGGCGAGAGCGACGACGTCGTAGCCGGCGACGTGCACGTGGTCGCCGGGGGCGATCTCGACGGTCGTGACGGTGTCGTCCAGGCGGTCGCGAGCCGCGGCGAGCACCGCGGGCGGCGCGACGAGCGTGAGCGGTCGGCGGCCCGCGGCCCAGCCACGCCACATCCACGCCGGCCAGGAGTGGTGGTCGGGGTGGGCGTGGGTGACCAGCACGGCGTCGACGTCGGCCAGCGTCGTCCCGTGCCGGAGCGCGGCGCGGGGCGTCTCCGCGCCGATCTCGACGAGCAGCAGCCCGTCGACGAGCGCGCCGGTCTGCCCGCGCAGCACGCCCTGCTCGCGCGCTGCGCCTCGTGCACCGCAGCGCGCGAGCAGGGCGTGCTGCGGTGCACGAGGCGCAGCGGCACCACGGGTTCGGCCACCCGTCGGAGGAGCCGGTGCCGAGCAGCTGCAGGCGCATGCCCGTAGCCTGCCGCAGGCGGCGCGGCGTCCGTTCAGCAGCCGGGCCGCGTCTCGGCGGCGACGGAGGGACATCGCGATGGCCTGGAGCTGGCGCTACGAGGGGCCGGACGGCGCGCCGGTGGAGCCGGACGTCCCGGTCCCGGAGTCGTTCCCGAGCCAGGCCGAGGCCGAGAGCTACATCGGCGAGAGCTGGCGCGAGCTGCTCGACGCCGGCGTCCACCAGGTGACGCTGCTCGAGGGCGACCGCGAGGTGTACGGCCCGATGGGC
>DATMJH010000428.1:0-3289 GCA_035554015.1 Mycobacteriales bacterium | reverse complement strand
CGTACGGCGTCCGGCTGAACACGAAGCTGCCGAGGTCGAGCGCGACCGGCTCACCGGCGTCGTCGCGGACGACGCGCAGCACCTCACCGGCGTGGTAGCCCTCGAGCCCGAGGTACGTGCCGTCGCCGCGCGACCGGAAGCGCGAGGCGCGCCCCGGCGCGCCGATGCCGCCGAGGTGCAGCAGGCCGTCGGCGGCGAGCCGCAGGCCGTAGCCGTACGGCCCCCAGTACCAGGTCCCGACCAGCGCCAGCTCCTGCGGGTCGGCCGCCTGCAGCGGCGCCCATGCCGGACCCGCAGCCGGCTCGAGGTCGCGCAGCGTCGTCAGGAGGTCGACGACGAGCAGCCCGTCGAGCCCGGCGGTCCCGTTCGCGAGCGCGACGCCGCCGACACCTGCGGTGCGGTCGACCAGCACGCCGGCCAGGAAGCCGGGCATCGACCCGCCGTGGCCGACCAGCGCGCCGCCGTCGTCCGGGAGCACCTGCAGTCCGAGCCCGTAGCCCGCCCACGCCGGTGAGGTGCTGCGCGTCGTCCGCGACGACGCCGGTGAGCCGGTCGCGCTCGACCTCGGCAGCTTCGTGTTCAGCCGGACGCCGTACGATCCCGCCGCGCCGCAGCCCGGCGGCGTCGACCCGGAAGGCTGGCGCCCGCTGGAGCCACCGGACGAGCCGGCATAGCGAGCGCTGAGGAACCCCGCGAGGGGCCCGGTCAGGCCGACGACGGCGCCACGGCGCCGCGCAGGTCGCTGTCCAGATCGCCCGTGACGCCCCGCCGGTGCGCGCGCCGACCCGGCCCGAAGACCCAGGCGAGGAACAGCAGCTCCACGACCACGCCGATGCCCACGCGCGCCCACGTCGGCAGGCCGCTCGGCGTCACGAACGCCTCCACCAGCCCGGACACGAACAGCACCAGGGCGAGGCCGAGCGCGCCCAGGACGAGCGAGCGGCCCTCCTCGGCGAGCGCACGGGAGCGCGTGCGCGGACCCGGGTCGACGACCGTCCAGCCGATCTTGAGCCCGAGCCCGCACGCCACGAACACGGCCGTCAGCTCGAGCAGGCCGTGCGGCAGGATCAGGCCGAAGAACAGGCCCGCGCGGTCGTTCGCCGCCATGAGACCGCCGGCGACGCCGACGTTGACGGCGTTGAGGTACAGCACGAACAGCACCGGGATCCCGAGCAGGACGCCGAACAGGATCGCCTGCGCGGCGACGTAGGCGTTGTTGGTGAAGACCCGGGCGGCGAAGTCCTGCGCCGGCGCGGAGCTGTAGTAGTTCTCGAAGTCCTCCTCGACGAGCTGCTGCACCTCCTCGGGCGGCGCCACCGCCAGCTGTGCCTCGACGCTGCCGGCGACGAAGGTGCCCCAGCCGAACGCGATGACGAGGAAGAACAGGGCGGCACCGCCCCACCACCACCGCGTCCGGTAGCAGATCGCCGGGAAGCCCTCGCGCAGGAAGACCGCGACGTCGCGCCACACCGCGGCCCGGCCGCCGGTGACCGCGGAGCGCGCTCGCGCGACCAGCGACGACAGCCGCGCGACCAGCGCAGGGTCGGGGCTCGCGCTCTGCACGACCGACAGCGAGGTCGCCGCGCGCTGGTAGAGCTCCACCAGCTCGTCGACCTCGGCGCCCGACATCCGGCGCGGCCGCGACGCCGTCCCGAGCAGCTGCTCGAGCCGGTCCCAGTCGCGTCGGTGCGCTGCGACGTACGCGTCGAGGTCCACCCGTGCACACTAGGCCGCCGGACCGGGCGGGAAGGCCGTCCGATCCGGCACCGGACCACCGAGCGGAAGGCCGAGCGTTGTCGCAGCCGTGGGGGAGCTCCCTCGTCGTCGGCGAGGCCGTGGCGCTCGAGCTGCGCCCCGCTGCGCTGCCCTCGCGGATCGTGGCCGGCTTCCTCGACGCGCTGCTGCAGCTGGTGCTGCTCGTCGTGCTGGTCGGCATCGCCGGCGCTGTCGCGGCCGGCACCAGCGACGCGGCCGCCGCGGCGCTCGGCATCCTCACGCTGGTCGTCGTCACGATCGTCTACCCGGTGACGTTCGAGACGCTGCTGCGCGGTCGGACCCCCGGAAAGATGGCGATGGGGCTGCGCGTCGTCCGCGACGACGGTGGGCCGATCGGCTTCCGGCACGCGTTCGTGCGGGGTCTTGCCGGCGCCTTCCTCGAGCGGCCCGGCCTCACGTTCTTCGTCGGCGCCGTCGTGACGTCGCTGCTGAACCCGCAGAACAAGCGGATCGGCGATCTGCTGGCGGGCTCGCTCGTGATGCAGGAGCGCGTCGCCGTGCGCAGCGGGCGGGTCGCGACCATGCCGCCCGCGCTGGCCGGTTGGGCGGCCGGGCTCGACCTGTCGGGACTGTCGAACGAGCTCGCGCTGTCGGCCCGGCAGTTCGTCAGCCGCGCGGACCAGCTCACGCCGGCTGCCCGCGAGGACCTCGGCGGTCGGCTGGTCGCCGCGGTGTCCGCGTCCGTGCACCCGCCGCCCCCTCCCGGGGCGCCCGGCTGGGCCGTGCTGTCCGCGGTGCTGGCGGAGCGGCGGCGGCGGGAGGAGCTGCGGCTCGGCCAGCGGCGCGGCGAGCAGGCGGGACCGGGGCAGTACGGCTACGGCGCGGCAGGTCGGCCCGGTGCCTACGGGCCGCCCGGTGCCTACGGACCGCCCGGTGCCTACGGACCGCCCGGTGCCTACGGTTCCCCTGGTTCGCACGGTCATGCTGGTCCCGGCGTCACCCGATCACGCGGCTCTGGAGGCTCCCCGGCTGCGGCGACGGACAGGCAGTCGGGTCCGGGCTTCCAGCCGGCGCCGCGCCCGGACACCGCGACGCCGCCTGGGCGTGACCGCGAGCCGCCGCCGGACCCTGGACCGGGCGGCTTCGTCGCGCCGTCCTGACGGCGTCAGAGCTCGGCGGGTGGTTGCTCGGCTGGTGGGTCGTCGGGTGGTGGGACGGGCTCGTGCCAGCTGTACGGGTCGTGCCGGTCGAGGTGCCACAGGCTGTGGCCGGCGCGGATGAGCTCGCCGAGTCGGTCGGTGTCGGCGTCGGGGTCGTGGTCGGGAGTGGCGGCCAGCCAGGCGGGGTCGGCCAGGCCGGTGTCCCAGTGGGTCCACAGCGGCGAGCTGGGGTCGGTGTGTCGGTCGTGGTCGTCGCGGACGGCGTCGGGCAGGGCGAGCCAGGCCTCGAGGTCGGGATCGGCTGGTCGTGCCGGTCGGGGGGTCGGCACGGGCGGGTGCGGTGAGGGGCTGCGGTACCGGCGGCCGGTGGGGCTGGTCCAGACGACGCTGCCGTCGCGGTCGCGGGTCTTGGT
>DATMJH010000427.1:0-4229 GCA_035554015.1 Mycobacteriales bacterium | reverse complement strand
GTGCTCGGCACCCCCGCCGTCGACGCGGTCACCGCCCTGCTGGTGTCGGAGGGCGTCGACCAGCCGATGGCCGCGTTCGCCGCGCGCGCCTCGCAGGGCCACATCGGCCGCGCCCGCCGGCTGGCCACCGACGAGCAGGCGCGGCACGAGCGCGCCGAGGCGCTCCGCCTCGCCCTGTCGCTGCAGACCGTCGGCTCCGCGCTCGCGGCCGCGGCGAACCTCGTGAGCGCCGCCAAGGACGAGTCGGCACGACTCACGTCGGCGCGCAACGAGGAGGAGCGGGCTGAGCTCGCCACGGCCCTGGGAGCCGGTGCCACCGGCAAGGGGCTCACCGGCCGCACGCCCCGCGGTGGTGCCGGGATGCTCAAGGAGCTCGAGGACGCGCAGAAGAGCCGCGGCACCCGCGCGCAGCGCGACGCCCTCGACCGGGCGCTCACCGACCTCGCCGCGTTCTACCGCGACGTCCTCACCGTGCAGCTGGGCACCGGCGCGCAGCCGGTGCACCCCGACGTCGTCGACAGGACCGCCGCCGTCGCGCGCAGCACGACGCCGGAGTCGACGCTGCGCCGCATCGACGCCGTCCTGGCCTGCCGCGAGGCCCTCGACGCGAACGTCGCGCCGCTGCTCGCCGTCGAGGCCATGGCGCTGGCGCTCCGGGCCGGTTGAGGCCCGGCTGCTTGTCCTAGACTGCTCGCCGCACCAGCCGAACAGCGCCGCCTTAGCTCAGTCGGCAGAGCGATTCACTCGTAATGAATAGGTCGTCGGTTCGATTCCGACAGGCGGCTCCGAGCGTGGTCCGGCGTCACAGCCAGCGGCCCGCCACGTCCCACGCCAACCTGGCGATCAGCACGCTGACGACGACGAGGAACACCCGGCGCACCAGCGCGCTGCCGTACCGGATCGCCAGCCGCGCACCGAGCTGGGCGCCCACCAGGTTCGACGCCGCCATCGCCGCGCCCACCGCCCACAGCACGTGCCCGCCGAGCGCGAACAGCAGCAGTGCCGCCGCGTTCGTGGAGGTGTTCACCACCTTGGCGGTGGCGCTGGCGTGCAGGAACGACAGCCCGAGCGCGCCGACCAGCAGGAACACCAGGAAGCTGCCGGTGCCCGGGCCGGCCACGCCGTCGTAGAAGCCGATCACGGCACCGCCCGCCAGCGCCACGGCGCGCTGGGCCCGCGGGTGCAGCCGCAGCGCCTCGACCTCCCCGAGCGCCGGCCGGCGCAGCGTGTAGCCGAACACGCCGACCAGCGCCACGAGCACCAGCGGCTCGAGCACGTCGCCGTCCACCACCGTCGCGAGCAGCGCCCCGCCGCCCGAGCCGACGAAGGCGGCGGCCGCCATGGTGGCGGCGGTGCCGACGTCGACCTGCGTCCGCCGCAGGTACGTCACGGCGGCCGACGACGTCCCGACGATCGAGGACAGCTTGTTCGTGCCGAGCAGCGACACGACCGGCGCCTGCGGCAGCACCACGAGCAGCGCCGGCAGCTGCACCAGCCCGCCGCCCCCGACGACGGCGTCCACGGCACCGGCGAGCAGCGCGAACAGGCACAGGACGACGACGTCCGACAGCGCGACGTCCACGACCCTCCCGGTTCGTCCCGTGGTGCGGCGGCTCAGCCTTCCGTACCGTGCGGTCATGACCGCAGCCGCCTCACCGCAGGAGCTCGCCGCTGAGCGGGAGCGGCTGCGTGCCGCCTACCTGCGACCGCCCGGCGACCGGCCGTCGTCGTCGGCCCGCGGACTGCACCACACCGCGCTGGTGTCGGGCGACGTGGAGCGGACCGTCCGCTTCTACCAGGAGCTGCTCGAGTTCCCGCTCACCGAGATGATCGAGAACCGCGACTACCCGGGCTCGACCCACTTCTTCTTCGACCTCGGGCACCAGAACCTGCTGGCGTTCTTCGACTTCCCGGGCCTGGGCAGCCCGCCCTACGCCGAGGTGCTCGGCGGCCTGCACCACATCGCGATCTCGGTCGCCCCCGACCGCTGGGAGCACCTCAAGCGCAAGCTCGACGACGCCGGCGTCGCGTACGCCCACCACAGCGGCACGTCGCTGTACTTCACCGGCCCCGACGGCGAGCGGCTCGAGCTCATCAAGGACCCGCTCGGCGAGATGTACGGCGACGCCGTGCTCTAGCCCTCGGCCGGGTGCTCGGCGTCCGGGTCGCCGACGTGGTCGACGGCGTGCGGGTCGGCCTGGTAGCGCTCGTACGACGCGAGCACCTCGGCCTCGGCCTCGTCTCGGCCGACCCACTCCGCGCCCTCGACGGACTTGCCGGGCTCGAGGTCCTTGTAGACCTCGAAGAAGTGCTGGATCTCCAGCTTGTCGAACTCGCTGATGTCGGCGATGTCCTGCAGGTGCGTGGCCCGCGGGTCGTGCGCCGGGATGCACAGCAGCTTCTCGTCCGGGCCGGCCTCGTCGCGCATCCGGAACATGCCGAGGGCGCGGCAGCGGATCAGGCAGCCGGGGAACGTCGGCTCCTCGAGCAGCACCAGCGCGTCGAGCGGGTCGCCGTCGCCGCCGAGGGTGTTCTCGACGAAGCCGTAGTCGGCCGGGTAGCTCGTGCTCGTGAACAGCCGGCGGTCCAGCCGGATCCGGCCGCTGTGGTGGTCCATCTCGTACTTGTTGCGCTGCCCCTTGGGGATCTCGATGGTGACGTCGAACTCCACGGCGGTCCTCTCGGGCTGGGGGCGGCGCGGCCTAGTGTCGCGCAGGGGGTGCGGCCGGCGGACAGGAGGCGGGCGGGTGCGTGCGAGCGCTCGGGCGCTGCTGGGCGGGCTGACGGCGCTCACCCTCCTCGGCGGGGGCGCGACGGCCGTCGTGCTGCAGGGCTCGGCCGGCGAGCCGGCCGAGGTGGCGCCCACCCGCGAGCCGCTGCCGCCGCCGGAGCCGGCGCCGGAGCGCACGCCGCTGCTCGAGGCGGCCGGCACCGCGGACGACGGCCCGGTACCGGCGCGCGCGGCCGTGCAGGCGCTGGTCGAGCAGGCGCTGGCCGACCCGGTGCTCGGTGGCCGGCTGGCGGTCTCGGTGGTCGACGTCGGCTCGCTCGAGGTGCTGTACGAGCGCGACGCCGACGCGATGCTGCTGCCCGCCTCGACGGCGAAGATCGTCACGGCCGTCACCGCGCTCACCTCGCTCGACGACGAGGCCCGGCTGACCACCCGCGTGGTGGCCGGGCCCACCCCGGGTGAGGTCGTGGTCGTGGGTGGCGGCGACCCGACCCTCGCGTCGTCGGCCGAAGCGCAGCGGACGCCGCAGGACGCCCGCCTCGACGTGCTCGCCGCGCAGGTGCTCGAGCGGCTCGCCGGGCTGCCGGTGCGTCGGGTGGTCGTCGACGACACCCTCTACAGCGGCCCGACAACCGGGCCGGCGTGGTCGCCGTCCTACGTCAGCGGCGGCAACGTCGCACCGGTGATGGCGCTCATGGTCGACGGCGGCCGCGTGCGGCCCGACCGCCGGGGGCGCTCGGCCGACCCGGCGCTGGCGGCCGGCCAGCGGCTCGCCGCGCTGCTGGCGAGGGGCGGGGTGGCGCCCGAGGTCGTCCGTGGGAAGGCGCCGGACGGCGCGCGGGAGCTCGGCGCCGTCGAGAGCGCGCCGGTGAGCACGCTGGTCGAGCGGATGCTCTCGACCAGCGACAACGACCTCGCCGAGGCGCTCGCCCGGCAGGTCGCGATCGCGGAGGGGCAGCCGGCCAGCTTCGGCGGCGCCGCGGCAGCACTGCGGACGGCGTCGGGCCGGGTCCTCGAGCCGCTCGGCGTGCGCGCCGAGGCCGTCCGGCTCGCCGACGGCAGCGGCCTGTCGCGCGACAACCGGCTCGCTCCGGGGGCCCTGACCCGCCTGCTCACCGGCGTCCTCGGCGGCGACCCTGGGGCGCTGTCGCCGGTGCTCACCGGGCTGCCGGTCGCCGGGTTCGACGGCACGCTCGCCGACCGGTACCGCGAGGGGCCGCAGGTCGCCGGCGCCGGTGTCGTGCGCGCGAAGACCGGCACGCTGCGCGGGGTCAGCGCGCTGGCCGGCGTCGTCCGCACGGCCGACGGCCGGCTGCTCGCCTTCGACCTGACCGCCGACGCGGTCCAGGGCGGCCGCGTGCTGGCGGCCGAGGCGGTGCTCGACCGGCTGGCCGCCGCCCTGGCCCGCTGCGGCTGCCGCTGACCCCCCGGCGTCCCCGACGGGAGCCCTCCCGACGGTGCCGAGCGCCCCCGTATCCGCACCAACCCCTCCACCTCC
>DATMJH010000426.1:0-2245 GCA_035554015.1 Mycobacteriales bacterium | reverse complement strand
CATGTCGGCGCTGCAGCTGCGCGTCTCGGTGGTCGTCTCGGTCGACCCGAACTCGTCGGCAAGCGCGGGCACGCCGCCGAGCAGCAGCGCGCCCATGGCCACGGGCAGGAGCATCCTGCGGGACATCCTCGGTCTCCTCGGAACAGGTGCCGGCGCGAGGCCGGGAGGGAGCCGGACCGGCGGTCCGGGCACGCGCGATGCACGCGTGTTGCCCGGAAGATAGGGATGTGCGTCGTGCGCGTCACCCCAGGTCGGGATGGTCTGTGCCGGGTTGTCCGGAACTCGTCCTGCCGTTCCGGCCGGCTGCGGAGCGGTCGGGGCACGTCCTGTCCCGCAGCACCATCATCCAGCCCGGATGATGCTGCTGCGGGGCAGGAAGCAAGGGCGAGCGCTCAGCCCGCGCGCCGCCGGCGCAGCCGGCGCTGGTTGCGGCCGGCGAGCAGGAACCCGGCGCCGGTCAGGAGCGCGACGAGCCCGAACAGCACCGTCCGCAGCAGCTCGGTGCCCGTGCGGGGCAGCGCGCCCCGCACCCGGTCGGGCAGCGTGTACTCCACGTCAGCCGCGGCGTCGCCGGGCACGGCGGTGCCGGGAGATCCTCCCGACCCTCCCGAGGACGGCGGCGCGCCGCCCGCAGCGGCCGTGCCCACCCCGATCCAGCCCTCGGTGGTCGACCCGGCCCGGCCCGCGCGGTCGAGCCCGGTCACCCGCACGGCCGCCGTGGAGGTCGGCTCGGACGGGGTGCGCCAGGTCGTCGTCCCCTCGGCGTCCTGCTCGCGCGCCAGCTCCTGCCAGGTCCGCCCGCCGTCGGTGGTGACCTCCACGAGCACGCTCTTCTCGGCGACGTTCGCGTCACGCACCTGCCAGCGCACCGGCACGTCGCTGTCCAGCGGCACCTGCTGCCCCCGGCGCGGGGAGCCGACGCGCACCTGCGGCGCCGTCGAGTCCTGCACCACGCTCGGCGCGACCGTCAACGGGCTGGTGTTGCCGGCGTCGTCGACCGCGACGGCACGCAACCGCACGACGGCGTCGCGCCGCAGCTGGCCCACCGCCCGCCAGACGCCGTCGGCGCCGGTGCGCACCTGGCTCGACGCGGCCGAGCCGTCCTCGGCCAGCAGGCGCACCGACGTGCCGACCTCCGACCGGCCGGCGTAGCCGCGGCGCAGGTCGGCCTCGTAGACCGTCCGGTCGGGCACGGTGACGGTCGGCGCCGCCGGCGCGATGCCGTCGAGCGCGACCACCAGCCGCTCGACGATCGGGTTGCCGGCCTGATCGGTCGCCTCGCCGAGCGGCGAGGGGGCGTAACGCACCGTCGGGGTGTCGTTGGGACCGATCGAGGCGGTGGTGCGCAGCCGCAGCTGGCGCACGCCGTCGGCCTGCAGCGCCGCGGCACCGGCCTCGGAGTCGCTGCTCTCGACCACGGCCGGCGCGTCGGCGACGAGGAAGTCCCCGGGACTGATCGTCCCGTGCACCGGCTCGCTGAACCGCACCAGCACCTCGCGCTCCCCGAGCGTGCGGGCCGCGAAGCGGGGCAGCTGGGCGTCGATGGTGAAGGGGTCGGACGTCCGGACGGTGCTGTTGCCGGCGAGGTCGGTCGCGGTGACCCGCACCCGGGCCGTCTCGGTGCTGACCTCGGGGACGGTGTAGTCGAGCGAGCCCTCGTCGTCGCCCGGCGCCGCGGTGCCGAGCGCGGTCCACGTCGTGCCGTCGAGGGTGAGCTCGACCCGCATGCCATCGGGCGCGTGGTGGGCGTCGTCGCTGGCCCACCGCACCACCGCGTCGGCACCGCCGGCGTAGAGCTCGCCGCCGGTCGGCTCGCGCAGGTCGAGGGTCGGTGCGGTGCTGTCCTGCGTGATCGCCGGGACCGGGACGGCCGAGCTGCGGTCACCCGTCGCCTCGTCGAGCGCGCGCACGACCAGCCGGTTCTCGCTGTCGCGCTGCAGCGCGGCGGTCGTCGACCAGCGGCCGGCGCCGTCGACGGTGTCGGTGTCGAGCACGGTGTCGGCACCGGCCCGCAGCAGCTCGACGACGGTGCCCGGCTCGCCGCCGCCGTCGACCGTCACCGTGTCGTCGTTGGTCAGCAGCGGGGTGGAGGGGCTGAGCACCACCGGCACCGGCACGCCTCCCACCACCAGCTCGCGGTCGGGCACGGCGTTGCCGGCGGCGTCGGCGTACCGGTCCTGGCCGGCCGCGTACCGGAGCAGGCCGCCCGCGACCGGGCCGCCGGAGACGTCGAGCAGCCGGCTCG
>DATMJH010000425.1:0-2985 GCA_035554015.1 Mycobacteriales bacterium | reverse complement strand
CAGCTGCAGCGAGGTGATGGCGGTGAGCTCCTCGACGCCGAGCGGACCGAGCTCACGCCCGTAGCCGCTCTGCCCGAAGCCGCCGAACGGCGCGGTCGGGTTGAACACCCCGCCGTTGACGCCGACCTGCCCGGTGCGCATCCGCTTGGCGAACGCGATAGCCCGGTCGCGGTCCGACGCCCACACCGCGCCGGACAGCCCGTACGGCGTGCCGTTCGCGACGGCGAGCGCGTCCTCCTCGCCGCCGTCGTAGGGCACGACGGTGAGGACCGGTCCGAAGACCTCCTCCTGCTCGATCGTCGTGCCGGCCTCCGCGACGAGCACCGTCGGCTGAACGAAGAACCCGGTCGGCAGGTGCTCCGGCTGCTCGGCCCCGCCGGCGACGAGCCGGGCGCCGTCGTCGACCGCACCGGTGATGTACGCACGCACCCGTTCCTGCTGCACCTTGCTCACCAGCGGGCCCTGCTGGGTCGCCGGGTCGAGAGGGTCGCCCATCACCGCGAACTGCGTGAACACCTCGAGCAGCCCGGCGACCTCGTCGACCCGGTCGCGCGGCACGACCAGGCGCGTCGTCGCGCTGCAGGTCTGCCCGCTGTTGATGAGGCACGTCGTCAGCGACCCGGCGACCGCGTTGCCGAGCTCCTCGGACGACAGGTCGTCGAGCAGCACGGATGCCGACTTGCCGCCGAGCTCCAGCGACGTGCGCTTCGGCGCCGCGGAGGCGAGCTCCGCGACCCGCCGGCCGGCGCGGGTGGACCCGGTGAAGGACACCATGTCGACCGCCTCGTGCCGGACGATGGCCTGGCCGACCACGGGGCCGGTACCGGTGACCAGGTTGAAGACGCCCGCCGGCAGCCCGGCCTCGTGGATCACCTCGGCGAGCACGTACGCGACGCCGGGCACCAGCTCCGACGGCTTGACGACGATCGTTCCTCCGGCGAGCAGCGTCGGCGCGACCTTCGCCGAGATCTGGTGCAGCGGGTAGTTCCACGGCGTGATGGCGCCGACGACGCCGGCCGCCTTGCGCACCAGCAGCGAGTTGCCGGAGCGGCGTTCCCACTCGACCTGGTCGGCGACGTCCTCCATCGAGGCGAAGTCGACGACCGGCAGGCCGGCCTGGACCATCACGGCGACCTGCCACGGGGCGCCCATCTCGGTGGACGCGTACAGCGCGACCTCACCAGCGCGCTTCTTCAGCCCGTCGGCGATGCGGCGGCAGGCGTCGACGCGCTCCCCGAGCGGCGTCTCCGACCACTCGGGCAGCGCCCTCGCAGCGGCACGGGCGGCCGCGTCGACGTCGTCCGCCGTGCCCTCGGGTACGGCGCCGATGACCTGCTCGGTGAACGGGTTCGTGACCGGCAGCGTCCCGGTGCCGGTCGACGGCACCCACTGCCCGTCCACGTAGAGCACCTCACGGGTGTGCTGCAGCTGCGGCCTGGCGGGAGCCTCTGCGGTGGCGGTCATGTCGTCGTCCTCTCAGGCGGCCGGGGCGGCGTCGAGCGCCTCGTCGGCGGCGGGCTTCGCGGAGGCGGGGGTGTCGTCGCGCTGACCGCCGAGGAACTCGGCGGTGCGGTGCGCGAGGGCCATGCAGGTGAGCATCGGGTTGGCGCCGGACGGCGTCGGGAAGGCGCTGGTGTCGCCGATCCACACGCCCTGCACGTCGTGCAGCTCGCCGGTCGGCCCGCACACCGACGTCGTCGGGTCGGTGCCCATGCGCGCGGTGCCCATCTGGTGCGCCGAGCCCATCGCGATGCCGCCAGCGCCGAGGTGCATCGCGTCGATGCCGGCGAGCCACTGCTCGAGGTCGTCGCCGCGGTGGAACACCGGCACGGTCGGGGTGTTCAGGTACAGCTCCTGCGCGCCGGCGGCCAGGTGGAGCTCGGCCAGCACGCGGATGCCCTTGCGGATGGTCGCCTCGTCGCGCGGGTCGGTGACGGCGTAGGCGTGCAGCGCCTCGCCACGCTCGTCGAGCACCACCTCGCCGCCGGTGTGATCGCGGGTGATGAACAGCAGGTGCGACATCCGACCGAGTTTCGCCATCGCCTCCTTCGCGGCCTTGCCGTCACCGCGGTGCAGCTGGAAGGCGAAGATGCCCGGGTAGTACTGCGAGCCCTCGACGAGCAGGCCGTAGCCGTCGCCGAGGTCGCGGAACTCGTCCATGACGGCGGCCTGCGGCGGGCCCCACCAGCCCTTCTGCTCGTCCTCGTAGACGCCGAACATGCCCAGAGCCGGGTGCAGGTAGAGGTTCTTGCCGACGGCCGGCCCGCCGATGCCCGAGCGCAGCAGCAGCGCCGGTGTCTCGAGCGCGCCACAGGCGACGACGACGTCGGGGGCGTTCACGGTGATGCGCGCGGTGGCGCCCGTGGCCGGGTCGGTGTACGTGGCGACGACGCCGGTCGCGCGGCCGTCGGCCTGGCAGACCTGGTCGGCGCGGGTGTGCACCAGCACCCGCGCGCCGTGCTCGACGGCGTCCTGCAGGTAGGTCGTGAGGGTGCCGGTCTTGGCCAGCGACGGGTCACCGAACTGGGTGTAGCCCGCGACGTCCGCGTCGTACTTCTCCTTGTCGACGTTGCGCACCGCGGTGTGCACCGACCAGCCCAGCGCCTCCGCTCCCTCGACCATCCGCTGGTGCGGGTCGTTGAGGTCGCTGCACTCGTCGGTCGCCCTCATCCGCGCGAGCACCGCCTCGAGGTGCCGGTCGAACTCCGGCGTCGCGACGTCGTCGAGACCGAACTCGCGCGCCCACTCCCGGCGGACGGCGTCGCTCGGCTTCACGCAGTTCTGCCAGTTGACGGTGGTGCCACCGCCGAGCGTCCAGCCGGCGAGCAGGCCGACGTTGCCGTCCGCGGTGAGCGGCAGGCCGCCGCGGTACATCATCGTGGCGGTCGCCTCCGCCTCGAGCTGGCGGTAGCCGCTCGGCGGCGTGTACCCGCCGGCCTCGAGCACGACGACGCGCTTGCCCTGCGTCGCGAGCACCCCCGCGAT
>DATMJH010000424.1:0-10725 GCA_035554015.1 Mycobacteriales bacterium | reverse complement strand
GACCGCACCGGCCACATGATCCTGCAGACGCTCTACCAGCAGTGCGTCAAGGAGAACATCGACTTCTTCAACGAGTTCTACGTCCTCGACCTGCTGATGAACGAGGGCCGCACGGCCGGCGTCGTCGCCTACGAGCTCGCCACCGGCGAGCTGCACGTGGTGCAGGCGAAGTCGGTGCTGTTCGCCACCGGCGGCTTCGGCAAGGTCTTCAAGGTCACCTCGAACGCGCACACCCTCACCGGCGACGGCATGGGCATCGTGTGGCGCAAGGGCCTGCCGCTGGAGGACATGGAGTTCTACCAGTTCCACCCCACCGGCATCTGGAAGATGGGCATCCTGCTCACCGAGGGCGCCCGCGGTGAGGGCGGCATCCTGCGCAACAAGGACGGCGAGCGCTTCATGGAGCGCTACGCACCCACCATCAAGGACCTCGCGCCGCGCGACATGGTCGCCCGCGCCATCTACACCGAGATCCGCCAGGGCCGCGGCTGCGGGCCCGCGGGCGACCACGTCTTCCTCGACCTCACGCACCTGCCGCCGGAGCAGCTCGACGCCAAGCTGCCCGACATCACCGAGTTCGCCCGCACCTACCTCGGCATCGAGCCGTACCACGACCCGATCCCGATCCAGCCGACGGCGCACTACGCGATGGGCGGCATCCCGACCGACGTCGACGCGCAGGTGCTCCGTGACAACACGCACGTCGTCCCCGGGCTGTTCGCGGCGGGAGAGGCCGCGTGCGTGTCGGTGCACGGCGCGAACCGGCTCGGCACGAACTCGCTGCTCGACATCAACGTGTTCGGCCGGCGCGGCGGCATCTCGGCCGCTCGGTACGCCAACAGCGCCGACTGGGTCGAGCTGCCGGAGAACCCGGTGGCCGACGTCGAGTCGCTGCTGCAGCTGCTGCGCGACGGCGGCGGCACCGAGTCCGTGGCGGCGATCCGCCGCGAGCTGCAGGAGACGATGGACGCGAACGCGTCGGTGTACCGGACCGAGGCGACGCTCAAGCAGGCCGAGATCGACATCAGCGCGCTGAAGGAGCGCTACCTGCGCGTCGGCGTCGCCGACCGGGGCAAGCGCTACAACACCGAGCTGCTCGAGGCCGTCGAGCTCGGCTTCCTGCTCGACCTGGCCGAGGTGCTCGTGATCTCGGCGCGGGCCCGCAACGAGTCGCGCGGCGGGCACTTCCGCGAGGACTACCCGAACCGCGACGACGTCAACTTCATGCGGCACACGATGGCCTACCGCACCGGCGACCCGCTCTCGCCCGAGATCCGCCTCGACTACAAGCCGGTCGTGCAGACGCGCTACCAGCCGATGGAACGGAAGTACTGAGGACATGACGGTCGTCGAAGAGCGCCCGGCCGACGAGCAGTCGCCGGTCGCCGACCACCAGCGCGTCGTCACCGTCAAGGTGCGGCGGTACGACCCCGAGGTCGACGCCGAGGCGAACTGGCAGGAGTTCGAGGTCCCCGTCGAGAAGGGCGACCGCCTGCTCGACGCCCTGCACCAGATCAAGTGGTACCAGGACGGCTCGCTGACCTTCCGCCGCTCGTGCGCGCACGGTGTCTGCGGGTCGGACGCGATGCGGATCAACGGCGTCAACCGGCTGGCCTGCAAGGTGCTGGTGAAGGACCTGGGCGACACCATCCTGGTCGAGCCCATCAAGGGGCTTCCGGTCCTCAAGGACCTCGTCGTCGACATGGAGCCGTTCTTCGAGGCCTACCGCGCGGTCAAGCCGTTCCTCATCACCGACGGCCGCGAGCCGACCCGCGAGCGGCTGCAGAGCAACGAGGACCGCGAGCGGTTCGACGACACGACCAAGTGCATCCTGTGCGCCGCCTGCACGACGTCGTGCCCGGTGTTCTGGAACGACGAGGCCTACTTCGGCCCGGCGGCCATCGTCAACGCCCACCGCTTCATCTTCGACAGCCGGGACGACGGCGGCGAGGAGCGGCTGGAGATCCTCAACGAGAAGGAGGGCGTCTGGCGCTGCCGGACGACCTTCAACTGCACCGACGCCTGCCCGCGCGGCATCGAGGTGACGAAGGCGATCCAGGAAGTGAAGCGGGCGCTCATCTTCCGGCGCGTCTGACGGCGCGGGCCCGATCCGGCGGCCCGCCGGTGTGGCGCCACGAGACGCGGCTGCCGCCCCGGTACCGTCCGCCGCACCATGCCGCGCACCCGCCGTCCGGCCACCGCCGGCGCTCTCGCCCTGGCACTGGCCGGGGTGCTTGCCCTCGGTGCGGGACCCGCCGCGGCGGCGCAGGCCGCACCCGCGAGGCTGCCGGCCGGTGTGACGCTCGCGGACGGGGCACCCGCGGCACCGACCGGCATCACCGCCGCGTCGTGGCTCGTCGCCGACCTCGACACCGGCGAGGTGCTGGCCGCCCGCGACCCTCATGCGAAGCGCCCGCCGGCCAGCACCCTGAAGGTGCTCACCGCGCTGGCGCTGCTGCCGGTCGTGCCGTCCGGGACTCTCGTGCGGCCGACGCAGGAGCAGGTCGACATCGAGGGGAGCAAGGTCGGGCTCGTGCCTGGAGTGGCCTACCCAGCCGAGGAGCTGTACTCCGCGCTGCTCATGGTGTCCGGCAACGACGCCGCCAACGCGCTGGCCGGTGCTGCCGGCGGCACACCGGTCGCGGCGCGGCTCATGAACGAGCAGGCAGCCCGGCTGGGCGCCGTCGACACCCGCGCCACGAACCCGCACGGGTTGCACGCCGAGGGGCAGGTCAGCACCGCCTACGACCTCGCCCTCATCGCCCGCGCAGCGCTCGCGGTGCCCGAGATCGCCGAGTGGGTCGTCACCCAGCGGAGCACCGTGTCGGCCGGTCCGGGCAAGCCGCGGTTCGAGGTCTTCAACAAGAACAAGCTGCTCGGCTCGTACGAGGGCGCGCTGGGCGTGAAGACCGGCTACACGACGGCGTCCCTGGCGACCTTCATCGGAGCAGCCGAGCGCGACGGGCGCCGCCTCGTCGTCGTCATGCTGAGATCGCAGCCGCGCTTCTGGGCCGAGGCGACCGCGCTGCTCGACTGGGGCTTCGCGGCGGCGCGCGCCGGCGCCGAGCCGGTCGGTCATCTCCCGCCGCCGCCAGAGCCCGAGCAGCCCGAGGAGACCGAGGACGTCGAGCCTGCCGCCGCGGCTGCGGGCGCCGACGGCGGGTTCCGTCTCCCGGACGTCCGGGCGCTGCCAGCCCGGCAGCTCGGGGGCACGGCGCTGGTGCTCGCGGCCGTCGTCGCGGTGCGCCCGGCGCGGCGCCGCGTCGGCGCGACCGCCTAGACGGTCGCGAGCCGAAAGCCCTCGTCCTTCCAGCCCTGCACGCCTCCGAGCATCTTCTTCACCGGTCGCCCGAGCCGCGCCAGGCGCACCGCTGCCCGGTCGGCGCCGTTGCAATGCGGACCGGCGCAGTAGACGACGAAGACCGCGCCGCCGGAGTGGTCGGCGAGCGCCCGCTCGGAGACGCGCGCGTGCGGGAGGTTCGCGGCGCCGGGCAGGTGCCCCGCCGCGAACGCCTCGGGGCTGCGCACGTCGAGCAGCACGAACCCCGGGTCTCCGGTGGCCAGCGCGGCGTGCACGTCCCAGCAGTCGGTCTCGAAGGCGAACGTGCGCTCGAAGTGCGTGAGGGCCTGGTCCGACGGCGCGGGTGGCACCGCCAGCACGGGGTTGCGCCGGGGCAGGTCGACCATGCAGCGAGTCGACGCCGGCGCCGCCTGCTGCGCCAGCGCCGCTGACGACGTCGACCGACGGGATCCTGCCGCCGTCGACGGTGCAGCGAGCGGTCTCTCCCTAGCCTGGCCTGGTGACGGCCGCCGCGCTCCCCCTCGCCTTCAGCCGCGACCGCACGACCCTCGTGCTGTACGCCGCGCTCGGCGTCTTCGGCGGGCTGCAGGTCGTGCCGGGGCTCGCGACTCCGGCGCTGCGTGACGAGCTCGGCTACGGCTCCACGCTGGCGAGCCTGCACGTCACCGCGTACGCGGCCCTCGGCGTGGTGGCCGGGCTGGGCTCGCGCTGGCGGTGGCAGGAGCGCCGGAGCGGGCTGCGGTCGTGAGCGGCCGCTGCATCGTGGCCGGGAGCAGCGCGGTGCTGGTCGGGCCGCTCGCCGTCGGGCAGCTCGCGGACGCCGTCGGCCTGCGGGCCGCACTGACCGTGCTGCCCGTCGCGGTGGTGGGCGGGGCCGCGCTCCTCGTCCGGTACGCGCGGGTGCGGTGATCCGCTACCTACGGAAGACCCCGACGGCGGTGCGCAGCGCGTAGACGCCGACGCCGACCAGTGCGGCGCTGACCAGCGCCGCGCCGGCCTGCGCCACCCGCCGGGTCGCCACCTCGCCGGGCAGCGGCTCGGCCGAGGCGACGGCACGGCCGCCGGTGTGCCCGTCGCGCGGTGCCGTCGGCACGAGCGCCGCTGCCGGTGCGGCGTCCCGGCCGGCCGAGCGCTCGTCACCCAGGCCGGCGTCGGCCCGCGCGGAGGGGTCGCGCGGCACGCGCGCGCGGCGCGCCGCGAGATGCTCCGGCTCCGGCCGCGTGGGCGGGCCCACCGGCACGTCCTGCGGCGGCCTCACTCCCTGCACCGCGGCCATCAGCGGCGACGGCGCGCCGTCCTTCTGCACCGCCGGCGGCTCGTCCGGGTCGTCGTCGGCGAACTCGGTGGGGATGCCGGCCCGGCGCGCCTGCTCGGGGTCGGCGGTGCCGCTCGGCGCGACGTCGCTGTCGTACGGCGCGGTGACGGTCCAGGCCGCGCAGAACAGCAGCATCCGCGAGACGAGGTTGATCCAGACCAGCAGGCCGACGACGACGGCGAACGCGCCGTACAGCGGGTTCTCCGTCGTCCGCTCGATGTAGACGGCGCCGACCCGCTTGAGCAGCTCGAAGAGCACCGCTGCCAGCACGGCGCCCTTGAGCACCTCGCGCCACGGCGTCTGCACCTTCGGCAGCCGGATGAACAGGTACAGGAACAGCAGCGTGCCGGTGAACAGCGACAGCACCGTGCCGACGACGGTCACGACGACGCCCGCGGCCGCGCTGTCCTCCAGCCCGAAGATCTCCAGCGCGACGTCGGTGAACGCCCCGGCCGCGGCGGAGACCAGCAGGGAGAACACGAGCGTCGCGCCGAGTCCGGCGAGGATGACGACGTCGACGAGCTTCTTCCTGACGAGATTGCCGGCCTTCACGTTCTGGTGCCAGACCGTGCGCACCGCCTCGCGCAGCGCGTCGACCCAGCCGAGCCCGGCGTACAGCAGGCCGGCGAGGCTCAGCAGGCCGGTGACGCCGACCTTGGTGTTGTCGCGCAGCAGCTCCTCGAGGCCCAGCTGTTCGGACAGGCGGGGCGAGAAGTCGTCGACCTCCCGCGCGACCGTGGTGACCGCGCTGTCGCCCATGACGAGGGCGAGCAGCGAGGCGCTGAGCGCCAGCAGCGGGAAGAACGACAGGAAGCCGAAGAAGGTGACCGCGGCCGCCAGCCGGTCACCGGTGTCGGCCTGGTAGCGCGAGAAGGCCCGGACGACGTGGTCGAGCCCGGGCCGCTTCTCGCGCAGGCGCGCGAAGGTCTCCTTCGGTGAAGGCATGATCCTCCGCTACCCCGCTGCGTGACGAGGGAACCGGCGGGACGTCCGCCCCGGCCGGCGCGGTCGGTGTGCCAGGACGCGCACGCAGGGAGTCAGGGGGGAGGCTCGAGGGGGCCGGGCAGGCCGCCCGCGCCGAACGGGAAGTCCCGCTGCGGCCGCCACACGTCGTCGCGCCCCTGCTCGAACAGGGTGAAGCCCCACACGGTGAAGCGGGCCTCGTAGCCGGCGAGCTCGGCGAACGCGCGGTCGAGCGCGTCGTCGCCGAGGTCGTGCGCCACCGTGACGTGCGGGTGGTAGGGAAAGGCGAGCGAGCGCTCGAGCGGCCCTGACCGCACCTGTGCCTCGACACGCTCGCAGTCGCTGATGCCGCGCACCAGTGGGACGAAGACCACCGGCGACACCGGCCGGAACGTCGCCGACCCGCGCAGCTGCACCTCGAACGGCGACTCGCCGGCCGCGACCGCGCGCAGGTGCTCCTCGACCTGGGGCAGGTCGTCGGTGCGCAGCGCCGTCGGTGGCAGCAGCGTGATGTGCGGCGGGATGCCCTGCGCGTTCGGGTCGCCGAGCCGTTCGCGCCAGCCCTGCAGCTCGCTGGTGTACGGCTCCGGCAGCCCGATCGCGACGCCGAAGTCGCGCCGGGCCATCAGGCCGCGCTCACGACCGGCGCACCGGTGCGAGCAGCCCGATGCGCTCGCGCACCGCCGACATCGTCCGCGACGCGGTCTCCCGGGCGCGGTCCGCACCGGCTGCGAGCACGTCGTCCAGGTGGCCGGGGTCGGCGACGAGCTCGGCGTAGCGCTCGCGCACCGGCGCCAGCATCTCGACGACGGCCTCTGCGACGTCGGCCTTGAAGTCGCCGTAGCCCTTGCCCTCGTAGGCCGCCTCCAGCTCCGGCACGGCCTTGCCGGTCGCGACCGACAGGATCGTGAGGAGGTTCGTGATGCCGGGCTTGTCGTCGGCGGCTCGCACCTCGCGACCGGTGTCGGTGACGGCGCTCCTCACCTTCTTGGTGACGACCTTCGGCTCGTCGAGCACCCACACCGTGCCGTTGCCGCCCAGGGTCTTGCTCATCTTGCGGCTCGGGTCCTGCAGGTCCTTGATCCGCTCGCCGGCCCGCCCCTCGTACGGCGCGGGCAGCGTGAAGGTCCTGCCGTAGCGGGAGTTGAAGCGCTGAGCGAGGTCGCGGGTCAGCTCGAGGTGCTGCCGCTGGTCCTCGCCGATCGGGACCGAGTCGGCCTGGTACATGAGGATGTCGGCGGCCTGGAGCACCGGGTAGGTGAACAGCCCGACGGTGCCACCGCCCTTCTCCTTGAACTGGGTCATCCGCGAGGCCTCGCCGAAGCCGGTGAGGCAGCCGAGCACCCAGGCCAGCTCGGCGTGCTCGGGCAGGTGGCTCTGCGCGAACACGGCGCTGCGCTCGGGGTCGACGCCCATGGCGAGCAGCTCGGCGACCGACTGCCGGGTGCGCTCGCGCAGGACGGCGCCCTCCGGCGTCTCGGTGAGCGCGTGCAGGTCGGCGAGGAAGAAGAAGCACTCGTTCTCGTCCTGCATCACGGCCCAGTGACGGACAGCGCCGATGTAGTTGCCCAGCTGGAAGCTCTGGCCGGTGGGCCGGATGCCGGACAGGACGCGCGGGCGGGCCATGGCACTCATCCTGGCAGGGCGCCGCGCAGCACCTCTGCCTCCTTCGCGGACAGCTTGTCGAACATGCCGGCCACGAAGCCCTCCGCCTTGCCGCCGATGACCGGGACCTTCACGTGCACCTCGCCGTCGACGACGTAGCGGCTGCCGCGCGGCCCGGGCTCGACACGCATCGTGCCGCCCATGGTCACCGGGGCGCCGGGCATGGTCACCGTCCACGTCCCGCGCCGGGTGTCGCCCGACGGCGGCTCCCAGCTGTCGGTCTGCGTCACGCGGCCGTCCTGCGGGAGGAACCGCTCGAGGAACCCGGGCACGCCGGCGGGCAGCTCGCGGGAGACCTCCAGCACCGTGCCGCCGGACGCCGTCTGCTCGCACCGCACGACCCGGCTGCCGTCCTTCAGGGCGGCGTTCTTCGCGGCCGGCCACCGCTCGCTGGCCAGCAGGGCGTGCACGCTCTCGACGTCGGCGTCGATGTCGTGCTCGGCGTGCATGCGCTTGCTCATGCGGACCTCTCCTCGCGCTTGGCGGCGGACGGCGTCGTGGTGGGCGGCGGGCCTGGCGGGTCGCCGCCGGCCGGTTCGAGGGGCGTCACGCGGACGCGGGCGGCCCGGCGGCCGTCGAGCTCGGTGACCTCGAGCCGGTGGCCGTCGACCTCGACGGCGTCGCCGAGCCGGGGAACGTGCCCCAGGCACGCCATGACGTAGCCGGCGAGCGTCTCGTACGGCCCCTCGGGCAGCCGGACGCCGGTCTGCTCCTGCACCTCGTCGAGGTTGAGCAGCCCGTCGGCCTCGATGTCGCCGCCCCGGAAGCGCAGCGGGTCGCCACCGGCCTCGTCGTACTCGTCGCGGATGTCACCGATGACCTCCTCGATGAGGTCCTCGAGCGTGACGATGCCCGCGGTGCCGCCGTACTCGTCGACGACGATCGCCATGTGGTGCCCCTCGCGGCGCATCTCCGACATGGCCGGCAGCACCTTCTTGGACGCCGGCATCATCTTCACCTCGCGGGCGACGTCGCCGACCTTGCGGCCGCGCGCCTGCGCGGGCGGCATGAACAGGTCGCGCACGTGCACGAACCCGACGACGTCGTCCTGCGAGTCGCGCGCCACCGGGTAGCGGGAGTGCGGCTGCTCGGCGGTGACCTTCTGCGCCCGCGCGACCGTCATCGACGAGTCGAGGAAGGCCACCTCGGTGCGCGGCAGCATCACCTCGCGCAGCTGCCGCTCCCCCGCCGCGAACACCTCGTCGATGAGCTTGCGCTCGTCGGTGGTGAGCGACTCGTGCGCCGCGACCAGGCCGCGCAGTTCCTCCTCGGTGATGGCCTCGCTGCGCGCCGACGGGTCGCCGCCGAGCAGGCGCACGACGAGATCGGTGCTGTGGCTGAGCAGCCAGATGACCGGCCGGAACACCGTTGCCAGCCGGTCCAGCGGCCCGGCGAACAGCAGCGCCCAGCCCTCCGCGCGCTGCAGCGCGATGCGCTTGGGCACCAGCTCGCTGAGCACCAGGGACAGGTAGGTGACCAGGGCGAGCAGCACGATGAACGCGACGACGCCGGCAGCCGCCTCCGACAGCCCGAGGTCCTCCAGCCGCGGCGCCAGGCGATCGGCGAGCGTGGCAGCGCCGAAGGCGGAGGCGGCGAAGCCGGCGAGGGTGACCCCCACCTGGACCGCGGCGAGGAAGCGGTTGGGGTCCGACGCCAGCTTGGCGACCCGGGCGCCCCGGGCGCCCCGCTGCGCGAGCGCCTTGATCTGCCCCTCCCGCAGCGAGACCAGAGCGATCTCGGTGCCGGCGAAGACGCCGCCGAGGAGGAGGAAGAGCAGGACGAGGGCGACGTCCACACCGAGGGTCACGGCGCGCCGCCCGGGAGGCGACGCGCCCGGCTACTGCAGGGGCTGTCCACGGCGACCCAGCGTAGAAGGCTGCTCAGAACTCGGCGAGCGCCCGGTTGAACGTCTCGCTGGGCCGCATGACGGCGTCCGCCTTGGCCCGGTCGACGTAGTAGTAGCCGCCGAGGTCGGCCGGCGAGCCCTGCACCGCGAGCAGCTCCTGGGTGATCGCCTGCTCGTCGGCGGCCAGCCGCTCGGCCAGCGGCGCGAACAGCTGCGCCGCCTCGGCGTCGTCGGTCTGCCGCGCGAGCGCCTGAGCCCAGTAGAGGGCGAGGTAGAAGTGGCTGCCGCGGTTGTCGATCTGGCCCACCTTGCGCGCCGGGGAGCGGTTCTCCTCCAGGATGCGACCGGTCGCCTCGTCCAGCGTGCGCCCGAGCAGCGCCGCCCGGCGGTTGCCGGTCTTCTCGCCCAGGAACTCGAACGACACCGCGAGGGCGAGGAACTCGCCGAGGGAGTCCCAGCGCAGGTAGTTCTCCTTCACCAGCTGCTGCACGTGCTTGGGCGCCGAGCCGCCGGCGCCGGTCTCGAACAGGCCGCCGCCGTTCATCAGCGGGACGATGCTCAGCATCTTCGCGCTCGTGCCGAGCTCGAGGATCGGGAACAGGTCGGTGAGGTAGTCACGCAGCACGTTGCCCGTGACGCTGATGGTGTCCTCGCCGTTGCGGGCCCGCTCGAGGGTGTAGCGCGTCGCCGCGGCGACGTCCATGACCTCGATCGTCAGACCGCTGGTGTCCTCCGCCTCCAGGTACTGACGGACCTTCTTCAGCACCTCGGCGTCGTGCGAGCGCGTCTCGTCGAGCCAGAACACCGCGGGCGCCCCGGTGGCCCGGGCGCGGCGGACGGCGAGCTGCACCCAGTCGCGGATCGGCGCGTCCTTGGTCTGGCAGGCGCGCCAGATGTCGCCCGCGGACACCTCGTGCTCGAGCAGCACCGCCTCGCCGTCCCTCACCCGCACGACGCCGTCCGAGGGGACCTCGAAGGTCTTGTCGTGCGAGCCGTACTCCTCGGCCTTCTGCGCCATGAGCCCGACGTTCGGCACGGTGCCCATCGTCGTGGGGTCGAAGGCGCCGTGCTCTCTGCAGTGCGCCACCGTCTCGGCGTACAGCGCCGCGTAGGAGCTGTCCGGGATCGTGAACTTGGCGTCCTGCAGCGCGTCGTCGGCGTTCCACATCTGGCCGCTGCTGCGGATCGCCGCCGGCATGGAGGCGTCGATGATGACGTCGCTCGGCACGTGCAGGTTGGTGATCCCGCGGCTCGAGTCGACCTGGGCGAGCGCCGGGCCGCGCTCGTAGGTCTCGGCGATCGCCCGCTCGATGGCCGCACGCCGGTCCTCGGGCAGCTTCGCGACGTCGGCCAGGACGCCGCCGAGTCCCTGGTTCGGGTCGGCGCCGACCGAGGCGAGGTCGTCGGCGAAGCGCTCGAAGACGTCGGCGAAGTAGGCGCGGACGGCGTGGCCGAAGATGATCGGGTCGCTGACCTTCATCATCGTGGCCTTGAGGTGCACCGAGAAGAGCACGCCCTGGTCGCGCGCGTCGGCGACCTGCTCGGCGAGGAACGACTGCAGCGCGGCCTTGCGCATCACGGCGGCGTCGACGATCTCGCCGTCCTGGACCGCGAACTCCTTCAGCGTCGTCGCGG
>DATMJH010000423.1:0-12747 GCA_035554015.1 Mycobacteriales bacterium | reverse complement strand
AAGCGGGCCTGCGCCGCCTGCAGCGCGACCCTGAGCTGCTGCCGGACCTCCACCTCGCGGCTGATGTCGCGCACCACCGCGCAGACGCCGAGCACCTCGCCGGTGCCCGTCCGGATCGGCGAGAGCCGGCACGAGACCGGCAGCACCACGCCGGACCGGTGCAGGCGCTCGGTCTCGAGCGCCGCCTCCTCCGACCCGCCCGCCAGGGCGTGGACCACCCGGGCCAGCTCGCTCCGTCGCTGCTCGGGGACGAGCGCGTCGAGCCGCGCGCCGATCATCTCCGCCGCGCTCCAGCCGAACAGCGCCTCGCAGGCGGCGTTCCACACCGTGATGCGGCCGCCGTTGTCGAAGGCCAGGATGGCGTCGGCCGCGCTGGCGACCAGGGCCGCGGCCAGGGCGTCAGGCTGCGCCTGCACCGGGTCCGAGGCGGCCGCCGCGTCGGCGGGGGCAGCCGCCCCGTTGGGCCGCGGCACCAGCGGGTGGTCGGGGGCGTCGTTCGGCAACCCGTGTCCTCTCCTGCTTCGGTGGTGGACCCACCGCCGTCGTGACAGCACGGCGTGCTGGTGTCCTTACAGCACGTTACGCCGCGTCTGTCCAGCTTCCAGGCCTCGTGGGGGCTACAACCCGTCGGCCGCGTCGAACTCCACGACGACCTGCTCGTAGCCGAGCGACCGGGCCAGGCCGGTGAGCATCCGGCGGGTGTTCTCCTCGGCTTGCTGCCGCAGCTCGCTCTCGGCGGCCGCCGCGGCGAGCTTGTCCTCGGCGAGCATCGCGACCCGCCGCTCGCTGGTCGGGTTGTCGCTGAACAGGCCGCCGACCCGGTCGAGCACGCCCCGGTCGCGGGCGAGCACGCGGCTGTTCTCCAGGTCGACGTCGGCGTCGTCGAGCTGGGCCGGCGGCAGCGAGAAGGTGACCGAGCGGCCGTCGTCGGACACCTCCACCGCGCTGCCGGACAGGCCTCGGAAGTCGACGTAGGCGTCGACGCTGCCCGTGGCGAGGAAGGTGGTGCGCTCGCCGCGGATCGCGGACGGCACCCAGCGGACGTCCTTCTCGAGGTCGACGACGACCTGGAACGAGCCGGTCGCGGCGTGGTAGCGCTCGAGGTCCGCCAGCGAGGTGAGCAGTGTCGGCGTGCTGCGGTCGACCGTCTGCGTGCCGAACGGCAGGCCGGGGAGCAGGTCGAGGCCCCGGCCGGCGAGACCGCCGACGGCCAGGGCCGCCACCAGCAGCGCGGCGACCATCCACCCGGACCGACGTACGCGGGGCGCCGTCGCCGGGTGTCCGGCGCGGTCGAGCAGGTGCGTCACGGCGTCTCCGCTCGTCGGGGGCTGGCTCGTCGGGAGCACTGGGCGGTGAAGCGGTCAACGTCCGGTACGCCCGGCGTGTTCCGGGCCGTTCCGGCTCGCGACCGGGGTCAGCCGACGGCCTGCTCGAGCTCGGACAGCGAGTCCTCGAGGTGCGCCAGGAGGCGCTGCAGGCTCGGCAGCGCCCGCCGGTCGCCGGTGAGCCCGAACTGCAGCTGGCCGGCGTAGCTCGTGACGGTGATGTTCAGGGCCTGCCCGTGCGTCGGGATCGACAGCGGGTAGAGGCCCTGCAGCCGTGCCCCGTTGAAGTACAGCGTCTCGCGAGGGCCCGGCACGTTCGAGATGACGAGGTTGTAGGCGTTCGTCAGCCGGTGCAGCGGCAGGAACATGTTCAGCGCCACGGGCATGAGCGCCACCGCCGACAGCGCCGTCACCTGCACCTGGTCGAGCCCGCGCAGCACGTCCTTGCCGTGCAGCATCGACTGCCGGACGGCGGCCAGCCGCTCCCCGGCGTCGTCGAGGTCGGTGGCCAGGTTGCACAGGATCGCGCCGGTGGCGTTGCCGACGCTGTCGTCGTCCTCGTTGCGCAACGACACCGGCGTCATCGCGACGAGCGGTGCGTCGGGCAGCGCGTCGAGGTCGAGCAGGTACTGCCGCAGCGCCCCGGCGCACATGGCGAGCAGGACGTCGTTGATGGTGGCGTCCGCGCTCTTCGCGACGCCCCGGATGCGGTCGAGCTCCCAGCCGTCGGCCGCGAAGCGCCGGCTGCCGCTGATGCTGGTGTTGAGAATGGTCCTGGGCGCCTGGCCCGGCAACGCGAACCGCTGCTCGAACAGCGCCTTCTCCGCGATCGTGAGCAGCGTCGGCGCGAAGGTGACGGCGTCCCACGCCGCGGACGCCGCGGCCCCGGGCAGCGCCAGCAGCCCCCCGCCTCCGCTCGACGCCGACCGGCTGCGCACCGGCATCGCGTACGGCATCGGCAGCTCGGCGTGGGGGTCGGTGGACATGCTGCGCTGCAGCAGCCGCAGCCCGCTGACGCCGTCCATCATCGCGTGGTGGTTCTTGGAGTAGACCGCGAAGCGCCCGCCCTGCAGCCCCTCGATGAGGTGGGCCTCCCACAGCGGCCGCTTGCGGTCCAGCAACGTGCCGTGCAGCCGCGAGACGAGCGCGAGCAGCTCGCGGACGCGGCCCGGGCGGGGCAGCGCCGAGTGCCGGACGTGGTGCTCGAGGTCGAGGTCGTCGTCCTCGGTCCACGCCCACTGCCCGAGCGTCGTGAGCGACCGGCGCGGCCGCTTGCGGAACAGCGGGTGCACCGAGTCGACGCGCAGTGCGCTCTCGTACAGCTGCGACACGAAGCTCTCGTCGGCGCCGTCCGGCAGCTCGAAGACCTGGAGCCCGCCGACGTGCATCGGCATCTCGCGCGACTCGGGCACGAGGAACATCGCGTCCTGCGGCGGCATCAGTCCCACGGCTGCTCCTCCGGTGCTGGGTCGTCGGGGCCGATCGGCCAGGTCACTGCTGCGCGGCGCGGTCGGCGACGCCGCCCGCCCCCACCTGCCGGGTCGCCTCGACGCCGGCCTGCCGGAGGGCGCGCTCGGCCTCGGCGGCCAGCCCCTTGCTGCCGCGCTCCACGACCCACGGCAGCCCGCCGCGCACTCCCGGCAGCACCCGCAGCCACGGCTGTGCGTACACCTGCCGCCGTCGTGCCGCGATGCCGTCGACGATTCGGGCCGCCGCCGGCGGCATCGCGTACGTGCGGCCGAGGACCCCGGGCAGCTGGGCCCGGAACTCGCCGAGCCCGGGCGTCGCGTCGGCGCCGCGCACCATGTCGCTGTCGGTCCACGACAGGTACGCGACCCCGACCCGCACGCCGTGGTGCGCCACCTCGGCACGCAGCGCGTGCGCGAACGCCTCGACGCCGCTCTTGCTGGCGCAGTAGGCGCTCATCATCGGCACCGGCACGATCGCCGCGACGCTCGCCACCTGCAGCACGTAGCCGCGGCTCGCGACGACGTGCGGCAGGAACGCCCGCACCGTGCGGATGCTGCCGAGGAGGTTGACCTCGAGCACCCGGTCGTAGGCGTCGGGGTCGGCGAGCAGCAACGGGCCGCCCGCGCCGACACCGGCGTTCGCCACGACGACGTCGACGCGGCCGAAGTGCCCGACGACCTGCTCGGCGACGCGGGCCAGGGCGGCGCCGTCGGTGACGTCGACCTCCCACGCGCGCGAACCCGGGCACTGCGAGGCGACCTCGGCCAGCACCTCGGGCTCGAGCCCCAGCAGCGCCAGCCGGGCGCCACGGGCGGTCGCCTGCCGGGCGAGCTCGGCTCCCAGGCCGCGGGCCGCGCCGGTGACGGCGACGACCTGTCCCTCCAGCGACCTCGTCATGCCGCCACCCTCTCGCGGTCCCCGCTGCGGGTGCGCAGCACGTACTCGGCGAGGTCGACGCGGCGCACCGCCCGGCGGAACGTCCAGGTGAAGGTGGGCCAGAGCGTCGTGTTGCGCCCGTGCGCGTCGAGGTACCAGCTCGAGCAGCCGCCGGCGTTCCACACCGTGCCGGCGAGCGCCTGCTGGACGCGTGCGTTGTAGGCGTCCTGCGCCTGCTGACGCGGCTCGATGCTCGTCGCTCCGTGCGCACGCAGCTGGTCGAGCGCGTCCATGACGTAGCCGACCTGCGACTCGATCATGTACACGATCGAGTTGTGGCCCAGGCCGGTGTTCGGGCCGACGAGGAAGAACAGGTTGGGGAAGCCCGCGATGGCCGAGCCGCGCAGCGCCGCCATCCCCCGCTCGCCCCAGTGCTCCGACAGCGTGCGGCCGTCGCGCACCGCGTGGTCGGCCGCGACGGGCGGGTCGGTGACCCGGAAGCCGGTGCCGAAGATGATGGTGTCGACCCGGTGCTCGGTCCGCGTGCCGTCGGGCGCCTCGGCCACCACGGCGCGCGCGGTGACCTCGACGATCCGGTCGGTGACGACCTCGACGTTGGGCTGCATCAGCGCCGGGTAGTAGTCGTTGCTCAGCAGCACCCGCTTGCATCCCAGTCGGTAGGTGGGCGTGAGCGCCGCGCGGAGCTCCGGGTCGGGCACCTGCCGCGCGATGTGCCGGCGGGCGATCCACTCGGCCACCCTCATGACGGCGGGCTGCTTGGCGAACGCGACGATCCAGCTCTCCCGGCCGGCGTAGATGCCGGCGCGGGTGAGCTTCTGCACGGCCGGCAGGCGCCGGTAGAGCGCCTGCTCCCGATCGCTGATCCGCCGGTTCCGCCTCGGCATCACCCAGGGTGCGGTGCGCTGGAAGACCACCAGCCTGCCGGCGAGCCGCTGCACGTGCGGCACGAACTGCACGGCGCTGGCCCCGGTGCCGACCACGGCCACCCGCTCGCCGGTGAGGTCGTGGTCGTGGTCCCACTCGGCCGAGTGGAACGTCGTGCCGGCGAAGCGCTCGAGCCCCGGCAGCGACGGCACGCTCGGGTCGGACAGCCCGCCGGTGCCGAGCACGAGGACGCGGCAGGTGAGCTCACCGCGCGACGTCGCGACGTGCCACTGCTGCGCCTCGTCGTCCCAGCGGGCGCCGAGCAGCTCGGTGCGCAGGTGGACGAGCGGGAGCACCCCCCGCTCGCGGGCGACGCGCTGCAGGTAGGCCTGGATCTCGGGCTGCGGCGAGAACGCGTGCGACCAGTCGGGATTCGGGGCGAAGGAGAAGCTGTACATGTGGCTCGGGACGTCGCAGGCGCACCCGGGGTAGGTGTTGTCGCGCCACGTGCCGCCGACGTCGTCGCCGCGCTCCAGCACGACGACGTCGGAGCGCCCGCGGTCGAGCAGCGAGACGGCGGTGGCGATGCCGGCGAACCCCGAGCCGACGACGACGACGTCGGCGGAGGCGGGCAGCGGGCGGCATGGGAGGTCGGTCGGGGCGTCGGTCGGGGCGGGAGCGGTCGGCACGGCGTCCTCCTGTTTTGCTACACGCCTGTAGCAACACCTGTGTAGCATTTGTCCCGTGACGGCGGCAACGGGGACGGCTGAGACGAGCGTCACCCGCCGCCCGTACGCACCGCGGATGCCGGCGGCGCAGCGGCGCGAGCAGCTGCTCGACGCCGCCCTCGACATCGCGCTCGAGCGCGGCTTCCACGCGGTGACGGTCGACGCGGTGGCGCGCGCCTGCGGCGTCACCCGCCCGGTCGTGTACGGCGTCTTCACCGACCGCACGGCGCTGCTGACGGCGCTCGCCGACCGGGCCGAGGCGCGCACCCAGGAGCAGCTCGCGCCGGTCTTCCCGGACCTGCGCGACCTCACCGACGACACCGACCCGGACGAGCTGCTGGTGGCGGGCGTGACGGCGTACCTGTCCGCGGTCGCCGCCGACCCGCGCACCTGGCGGGTCGTGCTGCTGCCACCCGAGGGGGCGCCGGCCGAGCTGGCGGCGCGGGCCGACGAGCACCGGCGGGTGCTGCTCCGCCGGCTGCGTGCGCTGCTCGACTGGGGGCTCACGCGCCGCGGCGGGCCACCCTTGGACCCGGACCTGTTCGCCCGGGCCGTCTTCACGCTCGCCGAGGGGGCTGCCCGGCTGCTGCTCGCCGACCCGGACCGCTGGCAGGTCGAGGCCTTCACCGGCTTCGCCCGCACGGCGCTGGCGGCCCTGCGGCCGCAGGGCTGACCGCCCGCCGCCTGCCGTGCCAGGCTCTGGCCATGGCGGCGCGCTACGAGTACAAGGTCGTGCAGGTCCGCGAGGGCCTGATCGGCGACAAGATCTCTGCAGGCAAGCTGGAGAAGGTGCTCAACGACCACGCCCGTGAGGGGTGGCAGGTCAGGGCGGTCACGGCGGCCGACGTCAAGGGTCGCATCGGCCCCGGCTCGACCGAAGGAGTGCTCGTCACGCTGGAGCGCCCGGTCGGCTGACCGGCGGCGAGCCGTGCTGCCAGCCGGTCAGCCGGCCAGTCAGCCAGCCGGTCAGCCGGCCGGCCGGCCCACCGCACGGCGGCCGACCGGCTCGCACACCTCCCGGATGCGCTCGACGGCGAGGTCGACCATGGCCCGCACGCCCGGCGACAGCACCGCGTCGCGCCGGTGCGCGATGCCGAGCGTGTCGTAGAGCCGCGGCCGCAGCGACACCGCGCCCACGCTCGGCGCGAGCCGCGGGCCGAGCTCGGTGAGCACCCCGCTCGGCACCACCGAGTCCGCGAGCCCCCGCTCGACCAGCTCGACGGCGGTCTCGACGTCCTCCACCTCGACCCGCGTCTGCAGCGCCCGCCCGTCGGCCTGGACGCTGCGCGCGAGCAGCACCCGCGCGGAGTCGCGGTCGCGCCAGGTCGTCTCGGGCAGGACGAGCGGGGCGTCGGCCAGCGCCCGCGCCGTCACCGGCGCGACCAGCCGCTGCGGGTCCGCGCTGATGTAGACGAGCTCCTCGCGCGCGACCGGCGTGAACACCAGGCCCTCGTCGGCCACCAGCAGCGCCACCATGGCCGCCTCCAGCCGGCCCCGCCGCAGCTCCTCGACGACCTCGGTCGAGTGCTGCCCCACCAGCTCGACCCGCAGCCCGGGGTGCAGCCGCAGCAGGTCGTCCACGATCGAGGCGCCCAGGTAGAGCCGCGCCGTGCCGAACACGCCGAAGCGGACGGTGCCGGTCTCGAGCGCCGACACGGCGGCGACGGCGTGCTGGGCCTCGCGCGCGGCCGCGAGCGTGCGCTCGGCGTGCGGGCGCAGCGCCTCGGCCGCCTCGGTCGGGACGACACCCCGGCCGGCCCGGACGAACAGGGCCGCCCCGACGCTGCGCTCGAGCAGCCGGACCTGCTCCGACAGCGACGGCTGGGCGTAGCCGAGCTCGGCGGCCGCCGCGGTGAACGAGCGGTGCTCGTAGGCGGCCAGGAAGCAGCGCAGCTGGTGGAGCGAGAGCACAAGGTCCTGCCTATGGGTCCGCGAGGCAACAGAGGCTACCTCGATGCGTCCCGCGCCCGTAGCGTCGACGTCGTCCGGACCGCAGAGACCGGCAGACCCCCGAGGAGGCAGGCGTGTTCGACATCCACTGCGCAGCGTGCGACCGGCGTCGCCTGGTCTTCGCCGGACAGGTGCTCGGCATCGAGAACGGCTCGCACGGCATCACCGTGACCTACCGCTGCTGGTGCGGCGCGACCGGCGTCATGCGCACCGGCCGACTGGCCGAGGCGCCGGCCCCGCTGGCCGCCGCCTCGTAGCCGGGCGCCCGCCGAACCGGCCGCGGCGGCCGGGCCGCTCCGACCCCCGAGCCCGTCACCTCACGCGTCGGGTGGTGGTGGGAGCGGCCGCGCCTGCACGGCCGTCCGCGCCTCGGCCACGGCCTGCTCCCACGCCGTGAGGGCCGCCGGCCACCGGGCGAGCGCGGCCTCGACCTCGGCCACGGCGCGCCAGGCAGCGGTCGAGCCGACGGGGCAGTCGGCGCAGGGGTCCGCGGCCAGGGCGGCCGCCGCCGCGCCGAGCGCAGCGGCCGCGGTGCCGACCGGGACTGCCACGTCGGCGTGCGCCCGGGCGAGCGCTGCCGGCGGCCGCACCGCCTGCAGCGCACGCGCCAGCGACGCCGCCTCTCGCTCCACCGCCGTCAGCGCAGCCGCGCCCTCGGGGACCGGCTCACCCGCGCGGTCCGAGAGCTGGGCCGCGGACGACCGCAGCGCAGCCACCGAGGCGTCCAGGTCGCGCAGGCTGCGCTCGTAGCGGTCGAGCGCCGTCATGTCGGCCTTCTGCTGTGCGACGGCGGCGGCGTGCACCGGCACCCAGGCGGCGTGCGCCTGCTCGGCCCGCAGCACCAGGGCGTCGACCTGGGCGAGCACGATCGGCAGCCGGCCCCGCACGGATCCGGCCGTCAGGCCGCCGTCGGAGTCTCCGACCGCGCGCAGCCGCCGCGTCAGCTCGCTGCGCGCGGCCGGCCAGCCCGAGGTGTCCGCCGGCTTCAGGTCCTGCAGCCGCTGCACCGCCTCGAGAGCGCCGGCGAACTCGCGCAGGACGGCGCCGTCGGCCGTGCCGGCCAGCCCGCGCTCGGCTGCGGCGACAGCGGCCGCCCGCTCGCCGGCGGCCTGCGCCGCGGCGCGCAGGTCGGCGGTGCGCTCCGCCGCGGCCAGCGCGTCGAGCAGGTCGACGGCGCTGCGCTGCACGTCCTCGACCACGGCCGCGCCGACCGTCGTCGCCACCCGGCGGGTGGCGGCTCCGGTGTCGGGCAGTCGCACGACGGCGTCGGGGTCGCTGCGCCGCAGTGCCGCGCGGGCCGCCGCCTCCGCCTCGACCGCCCGCTGCAGGTCGGCGTGCGCACCGCCCCAGACAGCCAGCGCGCCCCGCTCGACGTCGGCCAGCGGCGCCAGCGCGAGCAGCACGTCGCGCTCGGCGGTCACCTGGGCGCGGACGGCTCCGCGCCGCCCGCCGTCACCGGGCTGGAGCCGCTCGAGGTCGTCGGCGAGGCTGTCGGCCGCCTCGTCGGCGCGGCCGGCGGCCGCCGCCAGCGCCACCGTGTCGCCGGCCGAGGCGACGGCGTCGAGAGCGCGCACCCAGGTGCTCGTCGACGACGCCAGGACCGCCCGCACGTCCCGCTCGGCGTGCCACCGCACGCCGACGACGGCCGCGCCGCCGAGCAGCGCGACCACGAGCAGCCAGTGCAGCGCACGGCGCAGGCCCGGGTGCGCCGGCGGCGCCGGCGGCGTGTCGTCCTCGTCGGCGAAGGACAGGCCGCCGGGCAGGTCGCCCCAGTCCAGGCTGTCGTCCCGCTCCTGCGTCTGCACGGCCCCGCCCCGTCTCGCTCCCCCGGTCCTGCGGAGAGTAGGTCCGGCGACCGTTCTCGCGGGGGGAATCGGGCGGAGTGTCGGCGTCAGGGCAGCCGCGACGTCCAGACCAGCGAGCCCACCGCGGCGAGCAGCACCAGCGCCAGCCCCAGCCCGGTGACGGCGTCGGTGACCTCCCGACGCTCGGTCGTCGTGCCGACCTGCTGGCCGATGTCGTCGTAGACGGCGTCGAGCTCCTCGCCGCTCTCGGCGGTGAACGCCGCCCCGCCGGTGTCGTCGGCGAGCCGCTGCATGCTGTCGACGTCGACCGGCACCGGGACCCGCTGGCCCTGCACCTCGACGACACCGTCCGCGGTCCCGAAGGAGATGGTCGAGACGGGGACGCCGGCGTCCCGGGCCGCGACGGTGGCCGCGGTGAGGTCGCGGCCGACGGTGTTGGTGCCGTCGGTGAGCAGCACGATCCGCGCCGGCGGCGCCTGTTCGCCGTCGACCGGCTGCACCTGCTGGAGCGCGTCGAGCGAGGCGAACACCGCCTCGCCGATGGCGGTGCTCGGGCCGAGGTCGAGCGAGGAGATCCCGCGCTGCACGCGCGCGTGCTCCTGCGTGGGCGGCACGACGACCGCCGCGCCGCCGGCGAAGCTCACCAGCCCGACGGCGAAGGTGTCGGGCAGGCCCTGCACGAAGTCGGTGGCCGAGGCCTTCGCCGCGGTGAACCGGTCGGGCTCGACGTCGGTGGCCTGCATCGACAGCGACACGTCGATCGCGACGACGACGGTGGCGCGCTCGCGCGGGACGCGGACGTCCGCCTCGGGGCGCGCGAAGGCCACGACGAGCACGGCCAGCGCCAGCAGCAGCGCCGCCGCGGGCACGTGCCGCCGCCAGCCCGGCCGCTTCGGCGCGACGCTCGCGAGCAATGGCAGGGTGCTGAAGCGCACCGCGTACGCCCTCCGGCGGCGCTGCACCGCGACGTACCCGGCCGCGAGCGCCGCCACCAGCACGAGCAGCCAGAGCCGGCCCGGGGCGAGGAAGGACTGCGGGAGCGAGACGGGCACGTCAGGTCCGTGCCCGCGTGCGGCCGGCTGCCCGCAGCCGGCGGCGGACGGTGAGGGCCCTGGCGAGATCGGGCAGCCAGTCGCGGTCGGTCCTGACGACGACGTGCGTGCCGCCGGCGCGACGCACCGCCGCGGCGTGCGCCGCGCGCTGCGCCGCGGCCGCCTGCGCGTACCGCTCGCGCAGCCGGCGGTCGGCGGTCTGCACCTCGAGCCCGCGCCCGGTCTCCGGGTCGCGGACGTGCAGGACGCCGACCGGCGGCAGCTCGAGCTCGCGCGGGTCGACCACCTCGACGACGACCAGGTCGTGTCGGGTGCCGAGCCGGCGCAGCGGCGTCGACCAGGCCGGCTCGGTGCCGGGCGGGTCGTCGTCGAGCAGGTCGCTGACCACGACGACCAGGCCGCGCCGGCGCGGCTGCGCGGCGAGCGACGACAGGCCGTCGGCGAGCCGCACCCGCGGGCCGTCGTCGTCGGGGCGCGTCGAGGCGAGCACGTGCAGCAGCGCCAGCGCGCCGTCCCGGCCCGGTCGTGACGGCAGCGACCGGACGCGGTCGGCGAGCACCAGCGCGCCGATCCGGTCGCCCGGCCCGCGGGCCAGGTGCCCCAGCGCGGTGGCGACGGCGACCGCGACGTCGCGCTTCTCGCACCGCGCCGTCCCGAACGACATCGACGGCGTCAGGTCGACCACGAGCGTGGTCTCGAGCTCCCGCTCGGCCAGCGGCGTCCGGACGTGCACGTCGCCGGCGCGGGCGGTCACCGCCCAGTCGATGCGGCGCACGTCGTCGCCGGGTGCGTACAGCCGGGCCTCGTCCGGCTCGGTGCCCGGGCCCGGCAGGTGACCGAGGTGGTCGCCGTGCAGGACGCCGTCGAGGCGACGCGCGACCTGCAGGTGCAGCCGCCGGACGGCCGCCGCCGGGACGACCGGCGGCTGCGGCGAGGGCGCCCGGCGGCGCCGCTCGGCCAGCCGGTCGGTGACGCGGTCGACGAGCCTCACGCCGCGCCGGGGCCGCTGTGCTCGGGCGCGCGCGACTGGGACGGGGCGATGGTCGGCGGCTGCACGGCGTCGACGACCTGCTGCACGACGTGCTCGGCCGGCACCTCGTCGGCCAGCGCCTCGTAGGTGAGCACCAGCCGGTGGGCGAGCACGTCGGCGGCCAGGTCCGCGACGTCGGAGGGCAGCACGTAGTCGCGGCCGCGCAGCAGGGCGAGCGCGCGCGAGCCGCGCACCAGGCCGAGACTGCCCCGCGGTGACGCGCCGTGGGCGAGAAGCGGGCGCAGCTGCGGCAGGCCCCACGCCTCGGGCTCGCGGGTGGCCATCACCAGCCGGACGGCGTACTCGGTGACGGCGTGGTGGGCGAAGACGGCGTCGGAGGCGCGCTGCAACCGCACCAGCTCGTCCAGGTCGAGCACCTGCTCGGCCCGCGGCGGGTTCACCGCCATCCGGCGCACGATCTCCATCTCGTCGGCCAGGCCCGGATGCCCCACGGGGACGCGCATGAGGAAGCGGTCACGCTGGGCCTCGGGCAGCGGGTAGACGCCCTCGCTCTCGATCGGGTTCTGGGTGGCCAGCACGAGGAACGGCTCGGGCAGCGGGTAGGTCGTGCCGCCGAGGGAGACCTGGTGCTCGGCCATCACCTCCAGCAGCGCCGACTGCACCTTCGCCGGGGCGCGGTTGATCTCGTCGGCGAGCACGAGGTTGGCGAAGACCGGCCCGAGCTCGACGTCGAACGCCTCGGTCGACGGGCGGTAGATGCGGGTGCCGACCAGGTCGGACGGCACGAGGTCGGGGGTGAACTGCACGCGCACCCACGAGCCGCCGACGACGCGGGCCAGCGTCTCCACCGCGAGGGTCTTCGCGACCCCGGGCACGCCCTCGAGCAGGCAGTGGCCGCGCGAGAGCAGCGCCACGAGCATCCGCTCGAGCATCCGGTCCTGGCCGACGACGACCTTCTTGACCTCGAACAGGGCGCGCTCCAGCAGCAACCCGGCGTCGGCGATGTCGTCGCTGCCGGGTACGCCGTCCGGCCGTTCTGCCGCCGCGCGCGGGCGTCGGGTCGTCACTGCCACCTCCGGGGGTCGGCGCCCAGCCTGCCGGGTCACGGGCAGGCTGTCGCGCTCGGGCCAGCAGACCCCACCACGGGTGAAGGGCGTGTGAAGGTCTGCGATCGGTGTGATCGGCACGGCAGGTCAGCCAGGTGTGGCTCGGCGGTCAGGTCGGTACACCGCTGCCATGACCGAGCCGAGCCCTCTCGAGGCGCTGACCCCTGCCGTCGTCACGGAGCTGCAGGCGCTGCTCGACGGCCCGCACGCCGCCGTCCGGCAGTACACCCGCCAGGTGCTGTGCGAGCTCGACCTCGCCGCCGCGGACGGCCTCGACCGCGACGCCTACCGCGACCGGGTGCTCGAGTGGCTGGGCGCCGTCGCCAAGACCGGCGCGGGGTCGCGGTCGTTCCCGCCCGACCACGGCGGCACGGGGGACGCCGGCGGCAGCATCGCCGGGTTCCAGACCCTCGGCCACGGCGACCTGTCCCTGCTGGTGAAGGTCGGCGTGCAGTTCGGGCTGTTCGGCGGCGCGGTGCACCGGCTCGGCACCGACAGGCACCACGCCCGGTACCTGTCCGACATCGCCTCGGTCGACCTGCCCGGCTGCTTCGCGATG
>DATMJH010000422.1:0-2839 GCA_035554015.1 Mycobacteriales bacterium | reverse complement strand
CGAGCGTCTCGTCGCCGGTCCAGTCCGGGTCGCCGACGATCGCGTGCACGACGACCTCGTCACCCTCGTCGGTGACGCCGGCGGCGTCGCAGCCGAGCGTCATCGGCAGCCGGTCCGCGGGCAGGCCGACGCCCTTGAGGCTCCAGAGGTCGTGGTGGTTCAGCGACGCCGCGCGCACGTGCACGCGCACCCAGCCCGCGGGCACCTCGGGCTCGGGACGCTCCCCGACCGTGAGGCCGGACAGCGGGTCGTCGGCGGACTGCGACGTGCAGGAGACGGCGAGCATCCGCCCACGCTAGCCGTCCTGACCTGGGCCGGTCAGAGCCGCGCCACGCCCTCCTCGCGGGCGACAAGCGCCACCGCCTCGGCCACGGCCGGGGCCACGCGCGCGTCGAACACGCTGGGGATGACGTAGTCCTCGGTCAGCTCGTCGTCGTCGACGACCGCCGCGAGGGCCTCGCTGGCGGCCAGCTTCATGCCCTCGCTGATCCGGGTGGCCCGCACCTGCATCGCCCCGCGGAAGACGCCGGGAAAGGCCAGCACGTTGTTGATCTGGTTCGGGAAGTCCGACCGGCCGGTCGCCACGACGCGCGCGCCGCAGTCGTGCGCGACGTCGGGGTGCACCTCCGGGTCGGGGTTGGCCATCGCGAAGACGATGCTCTCGGGCGCCATCGACCGCACCGCCTCCGGCGACACGGTGCCGGAGGACAGGCCGATGAGGACGTGGGCGTCCTCGAGGGCCTCCTCGAAGGTCCCGGTGAGGTTCGAGCGGTTGCTGATCTCGGCGAACATCCGCTTCTCGGAGTTCAGGTCCTCGCGGCCCAGGTGCACCATCCCCTTGCTGTCGGCGACGGCGAGGTCGCCGATGCCGGCCTCGAGGATCATGCGTGAGACCGCGATGCCGGCCGCGCCGGCTCCGCTGACGACGGCGCGCAGGTCCGACAGCTCTCGGCCGGTGAGCCGGGCGGCGTTGCGCAGCGCGGCGAGCACCACGATGGCGGTGCCGTGCTGGTCGTCGTGGAACACCGGGATGTCGAGCCGGGCCTGCAGCCGGCGCTCGACCTCGAAGCAGCGGGGCGCGCTGATGTCCTCGAGGTTGATGCCGCCGAACGCCGGCGCCAGCCGCACCACCGTCTCGACCAGCTCGTCGACGTCGGTGACCTCCAGGCAGACCGGCACGGCGTCGACGCCGCCGAACTGCTTGAACAGCAGGGCCTTGCCCTCCATGACCGGCAGCGCCGCCGTCGGGCCGATGTCACCGAGGCCCAGCACGGCGGTGCCGTCGGTCACGACGGCGACGGTGTGCGACTTCCAGGTGTAGTCGTAGGCGAGGGCCATGTCCTGCGCGATGGCCGTGCACACCCGCGCGACGCCCGGCGTGTACGCCAGCGACAGGTCCTCACGGGTCTCCACCGGCACAGACGAGACGACCTCGATCTTGCCGCCGCGGTGCAGCGCGAAGGCCGGGTCGGCGTCGCGGGAGCTGCTGCCCGGATCGAGCGGCGTCGGCGAGGAGGCTCGGGGCGGGTCCTGCTCCGGCACGGTGGCGGGTCCTCCTGCGTGGTGCGGACGAGGCCATCGAGGATGGCACAGCCTGCCTCGGCCGGGGCGTCAGCCGACGACCTGCGCCTGGAACGGGTTGCGGGCGTCGGTGCGCCGCGGCGGGGGCGGCGGCGCGGCCTGCGTCGGCACCGGCGCAGGCGGGACGACGACCCACGTCGTCGTCATGGTCGACGTCGAGGTCGCCGCACTCTCGGCCGGGACCGCTGCGGCCTGGGGCAGGAGGACGTCGCCGATCGCCTCGCGGTGCTCCCAGGCCAGCCGCAGGCCGATCCCGGCGAGCAGCTCACCGCTGAGGACGAGCGCGAGCACGGCGTCACGGCGGCCGGGCCGGCGCCGCACGCCCGTCGGGAGCACGTGCACGGCCGGGGCCACCTCGGGCAGCACCACGACGCTCACGGGCAGGTGATCGACGCCGCCGGGCCGGTTCTCCAGCGCCACGGCGCGAACCGCCCGAGGTGATGGCACCGCATGGCCCGTTCGGGCCATCTGTGACCACGTCCGTCAGCTGTGCGCGCGCCCCACGCGTCCCGGCGCCGGCCAGTACCGCAGCAGCACCCGGCCGACGACGTCGGCGGGGCCGAGCCGGCGGCTGTCGTCGCTCGCGCCGGGCCGCTCACCCTCCACCCACCACCGGTCCTCGACCGGACGGACCGCGCGCTTGACCACGAGCAGGTCAGGCCGCGCCGGGAACGCGGCGACGACGACGTCGCCGGGCCGCACGCGGGCGCCCCGGCGCACGAGCAGGCAGTCACCCGGGCGCAGCGTGGGCAGCATCGACCCGCCGGCGACCTGCACCGTCATCAGCGGTCGCTGCACGCGGGCGCTCCCGGGTCGTGCCGGCTCGGGGCCGGGCGTAGGGTCGCGGCGAGAGCCACGGTCGGCGCGGACCACCTCACCAGGCGGTGCCGCGCGGCCGGACGGACCCCCGACCCGAACCCGGAAGGACGAGCATGCGGCTGCCCCGTCTCCTCACCCCGACCACCGTCGTGCACGCGCACTGCGACCTGCCGTGCGGCGTCTACGACCCCGCCCAGGCGCGCATCGAGGCGCAGTCGGTGCTCGCCATGCAGAAGAAGTACCAGGCCAACGAGGACCCGGTGTTCCGCGGCCGCGCCGTCGGCATCATCAACGAGCGGGCGCAGCTGGTGAAGGAGCACCTGTGGGTGCTGTGGGGCGACTACTTCAAGCCCGAGCACTTCGAGAAGTACCCCCGGCTGCACGAACTGTTCAACCAGACCGTCAAGCAGGCCAGCGGCAACGGCGCGAAGCAGAAGGT
>DATMJH010000421.1:0-5574 GCA_035554015.1 Mycobacteriales bacterium | reverse complement strand
GCCTGCGGCTGCTCCGGCGCTCTGACGCAACGGCGGCGCACTCACCGGACGTCAGAGGACCTGAGCCTGCGGCTGCTCCGGCGCTCTGACGCAACGGCGATGCCGGGCGGCCTGCGCCGTACGCTGCCGCCCGTGCGTGCGCCGCGGCTGCTCCCGACGCTCGCCCTGCTCCCGTTCGCTCTGGTCACAGGGTGCACGGGGCAGCAGCCGGCGGTCGAGCCGGCCCCGAAGGCGTCGGCCACTCCGCCGTCGTCGAGCCCGTCATCGGGCCCGTCGGTGAGCGCGCCCGCGGCCACCGCGGTGCTGCCGGACGGTCCGCTGCGCGAGCTGGTGCCGGCTCCGGGCGAGGTGCCGGCCGGGCTCGAGCCGGTGGTCGCGGGGTCGGGCCCGCGGGACGTCGGCGAGGTCGCCGCGTTCTCGGCCGACCCCTCGGCCGCGTCGAGGGCACTGTCGCAGCACGGCTTCCGGGCGGCCTACGTCGCCCAGTACGCCTCGCGCACCGACCTGCGCTCGCTGACCGTGGTGGCCGTCCGGTTCGCCGACGCCGACGGCGCCCGAGCCGACCTCGACGGGGACGTCGCGGCGACCGGCGGCACCGCGGTCGACGCGCCGACGATCGGCGACGCGTCCGACGTGCGACGGCTCGAGCTGCCCGACGACGAGGCCGCCGAGCTGCTGACCGTCCGCTTCCGGAAGGGGCCGACGACCTGGCTGGTCGCCTGGCGGGCCACCCGTCCCGCCGACGCGGACGTGCCGCTCGAGATCGCGCGGGCGCTCGCGGACCGCGGCTGAGTCACGGCGCGAGCAACCCGCGCCGGCGAGCACCGCCAGCGGTGCGCGCGCCGTGCCTCGGGCTGCGCGGCCGGGTCCACGGGCAGGACGACGAGCGCCGCCGGGCGACCGAGCTCGACCGTGCCCGGCTGCCTCAGTGCCAGGCCTCGGCGGTCCGCCAGACCAGGATGTCCAGGATGCGCAGCCGGCTCACCGGCGACTCCTGCTCGGCCGCCAGCTTCTCCAGCTCGCCGAAGGCATCGGCCTCGGCGCGCAGGTCGGCCCGCATCTGCATGCACAGCAGCGCCATGAACTGCTGCCACGACCGGTCCGTGGAGCGCGGGATGGCACCCGGAGCGGTGTAGGCCTCGAAGATCCGGGAGTCGTACAACGGCACGAGGTCGGGTCGCTTGCGGTGCAGCACCTTGCTCACGATGGTGCCGCGGACACCGCGGCCGGCGTACCGCGGCTCGTCGAGCATCCCGAAGATGCCCGCGACGCACAGGACGTGGTCGTCGTCGGCATCCTGGAGCGAGACCGGCGGCAGGTCGGCGACGGCCTCCAGCGCGGGCAGCATGTCGCGCAGCAGCCGGAACCGGGCGCGGTCGAGATCCACCCCCATGAGCGCCGGCGCGAGCAGGTCGCCGTCGACGAGCTGCGAGGAGCCGTTGGTGACCAGCGTGTCGTAGCTCGGGTACGCGTACCCGTTGCGGGGGTCCAGGTAGTCGAGCAGGACGTGATCGGGGTGCTCGACCTCGAGCGTGCCGGCGCAGAGCCTCACGGCGTCCATGCCGAGCAGCCTGCCACGGCGACCGGCGCGGCGGTCGAGCCGCCGCGCCGGTCGGGGCGCCGCCCACCTGTGGACGGCGCCCCGTGGACCGGTCGGCTACTCCTTGCCGGAGTAGCGCAGGATCCACAACCCGGTGTCACGGTCGCTCATGAGCAGCAGCGGTCGCTTGGCGTCCTGCGCGCCCCTTCCCATGTCGCGGTGGTTGAGCAGGCACTGCCCGGCGCAGTGCGGGACGACGCCCCAGAAGTCGTTGCCGCCCTCGGCGATGTAGTGGCCGATCTCCGTGATGCCACCGGGCCCGAAGGACACGACGCGCAGACCGGCGTCGTAGTACGACAGGTAGGCGAGGTCCTTGCCGCGCCGCGGGTCGGTCTTGACCTCGTGGATCGTGAGGTTGCCGAAGCCGGAGGCGTACGCCGGGTCCTTGGACTCTGCCACCGCATACGTGTCGACGACCGGGAGGTTCGGCCGGCGGGCGTCGTGCAGGCTCAGGTAGCCCCAGCCGTCGAACACTGTCTGCGCGCTGATACCGCTGCCGCGGGTACCGATCGCCGGCAGGTCGCCGGTGCTCCGGAAGGCCTCGGCACCGGTGTAGTTCGGCGGGTCGTCGAACAGCAGGTGCATCGCGCGGTGGCCGATGCACAGCCCGTGCGCGGTCCCGAGCACCGGGCTGCCGAGTCCGCCGCAGAGGAAGCCGTCCTGCAGCAGGCCGTTGCGCGTGCCCGCGTGGCTCTGCCCGACCACCGCGATGGTGTACCCGGCCTCCTCGGCCGTGCGCACCTTGTCGGAGAAGAAGCACACGCCGCGGCTGAACACCACCGTGTTCGCGCCCGTCGTCGAGGCGCTCGGCAGCTCCGCCCGGTCGGACGTGCCGTTGCCGTTCTCGTCGGTGGTGCATCCCGAGCCGCCCCAGACCGAGCCGCCGACTGACGAGATGCCCCCCGCCGGGATCGGCTTGGTCCAGGAGAACTCACCCGCGCCGTACTGGCCGGCGTGCGGCCCCGAGGTGATGGACAGCCGGGTGCGCGAGGGCGAGAAGTCCTCGTCGCTGGACAGCAGCCAGTCGCCGTCCTGGTCGAAGTAGCTCTGGTGGCTGTTGCCCTCCGCGAAGGAGAATCCGGGGAACTCCGGGTCCGGGGTCGGGAAATCGGAGTCGCCGAGGAACACCGGGGCGGCCGGGTTGCTGATGTCGAGCAGGACCTGCCCGGCGTCCCAGTAGGAGACGGCCAGCAGGTTACGGCCACCCACGACCTTCTGCTGCATGTCGTGGTGGAACACGGTGTCGCCGTTGGCGTACGGCCCCTGTGCGCCGGGCCAAGACTCCAACCCGCCTTCCCACACGAGCACGGCCGGCCCGGTCCCGCGGAGGGCCGAGGTGATGTCGAAGATGTCGACGTCGGCGAGCTCCTGGTTGTCCTGGGCGACGGCGTAGGCCTTGCCCTGCCAGACGAAGCCCTGGACCGAGTGCGTCGTGTGGTACTGCTGGTTCGTCACGGTCGGCGTGCTGTCACCGTACTGGCCGAGCTTGACCGCGGCCGTGGGGACGGTGACGTCCCACAGCGCGAAGCCGGACGCGACCGGCTGGGCGGCGTTACAGGTCTCGTTGTTGTGCAACAGGTACCGGCGGCCCTCGAACTCGATGACGTGTACGCCCTCGCCCACGTAGCTGTTCGGTTCCGCCGGCAGGAAGGCCACCTTGCTCGGCGCGGACGGCTGGCTGATGTCGACCACGTGGACGCCGCCGCCCTGGCTGCCGGGGTTGCGCCCGGGGCACTCGGGGTGGAACGCGCCGAGGTACGCGTGGTCGCCGAAGGCTGCGACGTCCGAGATGCCGCCGTCGACGGCCGTGAGGCCGTCGATCTTGCCGACGAGCTCGACATTCCGGCTGCCGGCCGGCAGATGGCCGGCCGAGTCGCCGTGCTGCTCCGACTCGACGACTGGTCCGTCCTCGGTCCACCCGTGCGGATCGTCCGGGTGGGCGACCGCGATCCCGGGCAGGAGCAGGGCCACCAGCGACCCGGTTGCCGTCGCGGCGCCGAGGCGGCCGACTCTGGTTCTCGCTCTGGACACGTCCGTTCCCCCTTCGCCCCGCCGGCCGGCGGGTCCGGGCGGGATTATGCGCCTTTCAGCCGATATACGACACGGCCGTTCGGAGGAACGCCGCGCGGAGCCGACCAGGCGGGGTCAGCCAACCCTCGGCAGGCAGCCGGGGCCGAGCAGCGCCTTGAGATCGGCGAACAGCGACGGTGTCGCCGTCACGCGCAGCCGGTCGTCCAGCCGCACCACGGTCTTCCTCGGGCCGTTGACCAGCTGCAGGTGCACCTCGGTGGTGCCCGGGTGGGCTGAGAGCACCTCCTTGAAGCGCTCGACCACGGGCGGCGTGACGCGCGGCGTCGGCAGCTGGACGACCACCGGACCACGCGGGCCCTGCGAGAGGTCGGGGATCATCACCTCGTTGGCGATGAGCTTCGGCACGTCGTCGCGCTTGTCGACCCGGCCGCGCACCAGGACGACGGCGTCCTCGACCAGGTGCACCGCGGCCGCGGCGTACGAAGCCGGGAAGAACATCGCCTCGACCGAGCCCTCGAGGTCCTCCAGCTGCACCGCGGCCCACGGGTTGCCCTGCTTGGTGACCCGACGGGTGACGCTGGACAGGATGCCGCCGACGGTGACCGTCTTGCCGTCGTCGAGCTCCGCGATCGCCGACACCGGGCAGTCGACCGCCGCAGCGAGCACGTGCTCGACGCCGAGCAGCGGGTGGTCGCTCACGTACAGCCCGAGCATCTCGCGCTCGTAGGCCAGCAGGACGGACTTCTCCCACTCCCCCATCGGCACCGTGACGTCGAACAGCCCGGGGTTCTCGTCGGCGTCGTCCGCGGACCCGAACAGGTCGAACTGGCCGATGGCCTCCGCGCGCTTGGTCTCGAGCACGGCGTCGACGGCCTCCGCGAGCACCGAGCACAGCCCCTTGCGCGAGTGACCGAGCGAGTCGAAAGCGCCTGCGCGGCACAGGCTCTCGACCGTCTTCTTGTTGCAGCAGACGGCCTCGACCTTGCGCAGGAAGTCGCCGAAGTCGGCGAACCGGCCCTTGCTCTGGCGGGTGGCGACCAGTGACGCGACGACGTTCTCGCCGACGTTGCGGATGGCGGTGAGCCCGAACCGGATGTCCGTGCCGCGGGGGGTGAAGTCGGCGTCGGACTCGTTGACGTCCGGCGGCAGCACCTTGATGCCCATGCGCCGGCACTCGGCGAGGTAGAGCGCGCTCTTGTCCTTGTCGTCCTTGACCGACGTGAGCAGCGCCGCCATGTACTCGGCCGGGTAGTTGGCCTTGAGGTAGGCGGTCCAGAAGGAGACCAGCCCGTAGCCGGCGGTGTGCGCGCGGTTGAAGGCGTAGTCGGAGAAGGGGACGAGGATCTCCCACAGCGTCTTGATGGCGCCGTCGGAGTAGCCGTTCGCCGTCATGCCGGCGGCGAAGCCGTCGTACTCCTTCTCGAGGATCTCCTTCTTCTTCTTTCCCATGGCGCGGCGCAGCAGGTCGGCCTTTCCGAGCGAGTAGCCCGCGAGCTTCTGGGCGATCGCCATGACCTGCTCCTGGTAGACGATCAGGCCGTAGGTCTCGCCCAGGATGTCGGCCAGCGGCTCGGCGAGCTCGGGGTGGATCGGCACCACCGGCTTGCGGCCGTTCTTGCGGTCGGCGTAGTCGTTGTGCGCGTTGGCGCCCATCGGCCCGGGCCGGTAGAGCGCGAGGACGGCGGAGATGTCCTCGAAGGAGTCGGGCTGCATCGAGCGCAGCAGGGCTCGCATCGGCCCGCCGTCGAGCTGGAAGACGCCGAGCGTGTCGCCGCGCGAGAGCAGCTCGTAGGTCTTCGGGTCGGGCGTGAGGACGTCGAGGTCCTCGAGCACGAGCGTCTCGCCGCGGTTGGCCTCGATGTGCTTGAGGCAGTCGTCGAGGACGGTGAGGTTGCGCAGCCCCAGGAAGTCCATCTTGAGCAGCCCGAGCGTCTCGCAGGCGC
>DATMJH010000420.1:0-10252 GCA_035554015.1 Mycobacteriales bacterium | reverse complement strand
GCCGCGGTCGACGCGCTGCTGGTCGGCAGCGACGCGGTCGAGCGGCATGCGCTGCTGCTCGCGGCGGCGGCGCTGGTCGTCGTGGGGCTCTGCGTCGTCGGTGTCTGGGCGGCACAGACGCCGGTCGTCGCGGCGGTGCTCTCCGCTGCGGCGACCGTGTGCGCCGTCGCCGGGGCGAGGCAGGACGACCCGTGGCCGGCGGTGCTCGCCTTCGGCGCGCTCGCCGCGGCGTCAGGGCTGCGGGCGGCCACGGCAGCCGGGGTCCGGTCCGGGCAGCTGCTCGCCGGCGCAGCGGTGCTGCAGGCGGCGGCGATGGTGGCCGCCGTCCCGTCCGCCGACGGGACGAGCCGGACGGTCCTGCTCGCCGTGGTCGCCGTGACCGGCGGGGCAGCGGCGGTGCTGCTGCCGGGCCGGCTCCGATGGGGGACGGCGGCGGGCGCGGCCGTCACCGGCGTCTCGGCGTGGTGGCTGCTGCTGTCGCAGCAGCAGGTGGACACGCCGGAGGCGTACACGCTGCCGGTCGCCGGGGTGCTGCTCGCGGCGGGGTGGGTGGCGCGGCAGCACCAGCCGCAGGTCCGGTCGCCGGAGGCGTACACGGCCGGCCTGGTCATGCTGCTCGGTCCGACAGTCCTGCTCGTGCTCGGCGAGACCGACGACTACCTCGTGCGGGCGGTGCTGCTGGTCGCCGCCTCGACGGCCGTGCTGCTGCTCGGTGCGGCGCTGCGGCTGGTGGCGCACGTGACGGTCGGCGCCGGTGCGCTGGCGCTGACCGGGCTGCGGATGGTGCTGCCGTACGCCGACGACGTGCCGCGCTGGCTCAGCCTGGGGCTGGCGGGCGCCGTGCTGTTCGGCGTCGGCGCGACCTTCGAGGCCCGGCGCCGCGACGTCGCACGGGTGCGCGACGCGATGGCGGCGATGCGCTGACAGCCCCACCTTGACCGGGAACTCCAGGCGGCGTATCCCGGGGGCACGGACCAAGGGGGGGTCGCCATGCGCAAGGTCGCCGACTGCCGCGAGACTCCGAGCGTCGCGGGGTGCACGCTCACCATCAGCGGGGAGGAGGACGAGGTCGTCCGGGCCGCCGTCGAGCACGCGGCGTCGGTGCACGGGCACGCCGACACGCCGGCGCTGCGGGAGCAGGTCCGAGCGACGCTGGCCGACGAGACGCCGGCCGGCCGCTACGGCACCGTCATGATCGCCACGCTGACGGGCGACTACGACGCCCTCCTGACCGCGTGCCGCGACTGGGCCGAGCAGCGCCGCGCCGACGGCTTCCTCGTCGAGGAGGTCATGCGAGCCGACGACGGCCGCACCGTCGTGGCGTGCGTGTGGTTCAGCGACGCCTCGGCCTACCGACGGCTGGCCGACGACCCGGAGCAGGACCGCTGGTGGTCGGAGCGCTTCGCCCCGCACCTAACCGACGTGCGCTGGATCGACGGGGCGTGGGCCGCGGCGAAGCACCGCAGCCCCGCGCCGCAGATCCCGGCTGCGACGCCGGCCAGCTGACCGCGGCGGTCACCGTTCCCCGTCCCCTCAGTCGCGGACGGCGAGCTCCCCGAGCTCGGACCAGTCGGACTGCTCGAGCTCGAAGTTGACGATCTTCGGCGTCGCGCGCAGGTACTGCGGCAGCTCGGCCTGCGCCTGCCTGAAGTGGTCGGACTGCACGTGCTCGCCGCCGGCCGCGCCGTCACGGAACGCCTCGACGAGCACGTACTCGGTCGGGTCCTGCAGGCTGCGCGACCAGTCGAACCACAGGCAGCCCGGCTCGGCGCGTGTCGCCTCGGTGAAGGCCCGGCTGATCTGCGGCCAGGCGTCGGCGTGCTCGGCCTTCACGGGGAACTTGGCGGTGATGAAGATCAAGGCTTCTCCTCGACGGACGGCGCTGGTGCTCCTACGGTGCTGCGCGTGCAGACGAGGGCGCTCGCCGACGCGCTGGCGGGGATCGTGCCCGAGGGACGCGTCGCCGTCGACCCCGACGTGCTGGTCGCGTACTCCTCCGACCGCGCCGCCTTCCCCGACGTGGGTCGGCCGCTCGCGCTGGTGCGTGCGCGGTCGGTGGGGGACGTCGTCGCGACGCTGCGCTTCGCCTCCGAGCACGGCGTCCCCGTGGTGCCGCGCGGCGCGGGCAGCGGCCTGGCGGGCGGCGCCAACGCCGTCGACGGGAGCATCGTGCTGTCGCTCGCCGAGATGGACCACGTCCTCGAGATCGACGTCGCCGGGCGCACGGCCCGGGTGGAGCCCGGCGTCCTCAACGCCGACCTCGCGGCGGCGGTCGCCCGGCACGGGCTCTGGTATCCGCCCGACCCGGCCAGCCGCGCCATCTCGACGATCGGCGGCAACGTGGCGACCAACGCCGGCGGCTCCTGCTGCCTGAAGTACGGCGTCACCGCGGACGCCGTCGCAGGGCTCACCGCGGTGCTCGCCGACGGCACCGTCGTGCGCACCGGCTCAGCGACGCGCAAGGACGTCGTCGGGCTCGACCTCACCCGGCTGCTCGTCGGCTCGGAGGGGACGCTCGCCGTCGTCGTCGAGGTGACGGTGCGGCTGCGTCCCGCGCCGCGCCCGCCGGCCACTGCCGTGGCGTCGTTCCCCGACGTGGCGACGGCCGGCGAGGCGATCGTCGGGGTCATGCGCACCGCCGAGCCGGCGCTGCTCGAGCTGCTCGACGGCACGACGCTGGACGCCGTCGAGCAGATGACGCGCATGGGCCTGGCCACCGAGGGAGCGCTGCTGCTCCTGCAGTGCGACGGCGCGGACGCCGCGGGCGAGGCGCAGCGCTGCGCGCAGGCGTGCGAGCAGGCCGAGGCGTCGTACGTCGCCGTCACGGCCGACCCGGAGGAGGGCGAAGCGCTGCTGGCCGCGCGGCGGGCCGCCTATCCCGCGCTTGAGCGGCTCGGCACGACGCTGCTCGACGACGTCTGCGTGCCGGTGCCGCGGGTGCCCGACCTGGTACGCGCCGTCGAGCGGGTCGCGCGGGAGACCGGCGTCGTCATCGGCACCTTCGGCCACGCCGGCGACGGCAACCTGCACCCGACTGTCGTTTACGACGCGACCGACCCGGCGCAGGTCGAGGCGGCGCGGCGCGCGTTCGTCGCGATCTGCGACGCCGCGCTCGCGCTCGGCGGGACGCTCACCGGCGAGCACGGCGTCGGCCTGCTCAAGCAGGCCTTGCTCCCCCGACAGCTCGGTGAGGGGGAAAGGGCGCTCATGCGGCGGGTCAAGGCGGCCTTCGACCCGGCGGGGATCCTCAACCCCGGCAAGGGGCTGTAGGGCTCAGACGGCGCTCAGCCCCAGCTGGCGCACCCGGCGGTAGACGGTCGCGCGGGACAGGCCCAGCGCGCGCGCCGCGGCGTCCTTCGAGCCGTGGGCGCGGGCCAGCGCGGTGAGCAGCGCGTCGCGCTCGAGCACCTCGAGCGGAGTCAGCGGCCGCCGGGCGAGGGCCACGAGGTCGGACGGCAGGTCGGCGGCCTCGATCGTGCCGGTCCGGCGGGACGCCGCCGCGGTCGCGAGCACCTGCCGCAGCTGCGCGACGTTGCCGGGCCACGGCAGCGCGGCCAGCACGCCGAGCGCGTCCGGCGACAGGCGCAGCGGCCGCCCGCCGGCGACGTCGGCGAGCAGCCGGGCCGCCAGCTGTGGCAGGTCGGCCCGGCGGGCGCGCAACGGCGGGACGAGGACGGGGGCCGGGAACAGCGCCAGCAGCTCGGCGAGCGCCGGCGGCGGCCGGGCCGGCAGCGGCGCCGTCGTCACGACGACCTCCGGCGGCTGCGGCCGCTCGGCCGCCTCCTCCCCCAGCCAGGCGGTGAGCTCGCGCAGAGCCGGGGTGCCCATCCGGTCGACGTGCTCGAGCACGACACGGTCCCCTTCCTGCAGCGCCCGCAGGACGGCGTCGGGCCGGGCCTCGGCCGCGTCGAGCACCTGCGCCGGCCGGCCGGCGACCGCCCGGCGGGTGCAGCCCGCGCCCGGCTCGCCGGCGACGATGAGCCGGCCGGTGCCCGCCCGGGCCGCCGCGGGCGGCCCGGCCTGCGTCGGCGGCGCGGCCGGCACGGCCGGGACGTCCGGCACTGCGGGTGCAGCCGGCCGGGCCGGCACGGCCGCACGCGGCGCGGCGAGCTGCACCTGCACCACGACGTCGCCGTCGCGGCATCGCTCGGACGTCGCCGTGCAGCGCACCCGTGCCCGCTGGCCGTCCGGCAGGTCGACGACGACCTCCGCCCGTCCCGTGCTCAGGGCCGCCATCGCCTCGCCGAGCACCAGCGCCTGAGCCTGCGGGCCGAGCAGCTCGCGGGCCCGCTGGTTGAGCAGCACGACGTCGCGGCCGGCGGCCAGCACGGGCGCGGCGTCATTGCGGCAGGCGGCGAGGAACCCGTCGAGCAGCGCCCGCTCGCGCCGGCCGGCCTCCTCGAGCAGCGCCTCGCGGATCTGCCGGGCCAGGCTGGTGACCGTCGTGAGCAGCAGCGCGCCGGCGTCGTGAACCTGACCTGCCGCGAGGCCGACGCCGGCGACCTCGCCGGTGAGCGGGTGACGCACCGGCGCGGCCGCGCACGCGAGGTGCTCGAGGTGCTCGGCGAAGTGCTCGTGGCCGAAGACGCGGGCCGGCTCCGCGTTGGCGAGCGAGACCCCGATGCCGTTGGTGCCGACGTGCTGCTCGGCGTAGACGAATCCGGGGGCGAGCTGCACGCGGTCCAGGGCACGCGCGAGCCGCGCGTCGCCGGTGCTCCGCCGCAGCACCGTGCCGGCGCCGTTGCACAGCACCAGGCTGACCGGCTCGGTGCCGAGCGTGTCGCCGAGCTCGGCGAGCACGCGGGCGGCCGCACGCGCCAGCGGCGTCTCGGCATCGACGTCGGGGCGGTAGGGCACCGACAGCCCGTCGACCGGCACCGCGCGCTCCCGGGAGCGGGACCACGAGGCCAGGATCGGCGGGCGCACCGCGGCCGGGTCGAACGGCTCGGAGCTCAGGAACGCCGAGCGGGCACGGGCCAGTGCCGCCGCCCCTGCCGACCGTGCACCCACCGGACCGCTCTCCCGGCCCCGCCGTCGCGTCTCACCGTGAGACGCCGGGCGCGGGACCGCCGACCGCGTGCCAGCGTCTCACGCACAGGTGACGCAGGCCACAGATCGGGAGGACCCGCGTGAGAGCAGTGCGCGTGCACGAGTACCACCAGCCGCCCCGGCTGGACGACGTCCCCGAGCCGCAGCTGCAGGGGCCGCTCGACGTCGTCGTGCGGATCGGCGGCGCCGGCGTGTGCCGCACCGACCTGCACATCGTCGACGGCGACTGGGCGGAGGCGATGGGCCCGTCACTGCCCTACACGATCGGCCACGAGAACGCGGGATGGGTGCACGCCGTCGGCGAGGGCGTCACCAACGTCGCCGTCGGCGACACGGTGATCCTGCACCCGCAGCCCTCGTGCGGGCTGTGCCTGTCCTGCCGAGCCGGCCGCGACATGCAGTGCGAGAACGCCTTCTTCCCCGGCCTGTCCGACCACGACGGCGGGATGGCGGAGTACCTGCGCACCACGGCCCGCGCGTGCGTGAAGCTCGACCCCTCGACCGACCCGGCCGACGTCGCGGCGCTCGCCGACGCCGGCCTGACCGCCTACCACGCGGTGCGCAAGGCGGTGCCGATGCTGCCGCCCGGGACGACGGCCGTCGTGCAGGGCGCCGGCGGCCTCGGGCACATCGGCATCCAGTGCCTGCAGGCGCTCACCGCCGCCCGCATCGTGGTCGTCGACAGGAACCCCGAGGCGCTGGCGCTGGCGAGCAAGCTCGGCGCCGACGACACCGTCGTCGCCGACGGCTCGCACGTGGAGGCCGTGCAGGACCTCACCGGCGGCGGAGGGCACGTCGTCCTCGACTTCGTCGCCGAGCAGGGCGCGGAGAACGACGCCTGGGCGATGACCCGGCCGGCCGGCTCGATGTTCGTCATCGGGTACGGCGGTCGGCTGCAGATCCCCACCCTCGACTTCGTCGCCGGCGAGAAGAACATCGTCGGCAACATCGTCGGGACCTACACCGACCTCGCCGAGCTCATGGTCCTCGCCCAGGCCGGCAAGGTCACGTTGCACACCCAGCGCTACGCGCTCGACGACGCGCTGCAGGCCCTGTCCGACCTCGACGCCGGCCGCGTCCGCGGCCGGGCGATCCTCGTCCCCTGAACCGGAGGCACAACCATGTACGAGCTCGACGGTGAGAAGTACTTCATCGTGGACGGCCACTGCCACTTCTGGGACGCCAGCCGCGAGAACTGGGTGCCCGGGCAGGAGGAGTTCGCCAAGGGCTGGATCGACTGCTTCTACGGCTACCACAAGCTCGGTCCCGAGGAGACCCACTGGGACTACGAGAAGTACCTGAAGATCTCGGCCGCCGACTTCGAGAAGGACGTCTTCGTCGACGGCCACGTCGACTACGCGATCTTCCAGTCGACCTACCTTAAGTCCTGGTACGTCAAGGGGTTCAACAGCGCCGAGCAGAACGCCGAGCTGCTTCGGGAGAGGTTCGGCGACCGGCTCATCGTCAACGGCCGCTTCGACCCGCGGGACGGCGACGCCGGCATGGCCGAGCTCGAGCGCGACGCGAAGACCTACGGCCTCAAGGGCGTCAAGCTCTACACCGCCGAGTGGAACGGTGACTCTCGCGGCTACAAGCTCACCACCCCGGAGGCCTACCGCTTCCTGGAGAGGTGCCAGGAGCTCGGCATCACCAACGTGCACCTGCACAAGGGCCCGACGATCTGGCCGCTGGACAAGGACGCCTTCGACGTGTCCGACGTCGACCGCGCCGCGACCGACTTCCAGGGTCTGAACTTCGTCGTCGAGCACGTCGGCCTGCCGCGCATCGAGGACTTCTGCTTCATGGCGACGCAGGAGCCGAACGTCTACGCCGGCCTCTCGGTCGTCATCGGCGGCCTCATGCACGCCCGGCCGAAGTTCTTCGCCAAGGTCATGGGCGAGCTGCTGTTCTGGGTCGGCGAGGACAAGATGGTGTTCGGCTCGGACTACAGCATCTGGGAGCCGAAGTGGCAGGTCGAGGGGTTCGCCGCCTGGCAGATGCCCGACGACGAGGCGTTCTCCGACTTCCCCCGGCCGACCGTCGCGACGAAGAAGAAGATCCTCGGTCTCAACGCCGCGCGGCTCTACGGCATCGAGGTGCCGCAGGAGCTCCAGCTGCCGGCCGCGGCTGGCATCCCGGCGGCGCGGGAGGACGCCGCCCTCGTCACCGACCCCACCCCGGCATCGGTGTGAGCGGGCTGGCCCGCCGGGTGCAGGACGCCCTCGGGACGGTCCTGGACCCGGAGCTCGACGAGCCGATCACCGAGCTCGACTTCGTCGAGTCGTGCGCCGTCGGGGCGGGCGGCGACGTCCGCGTCCGGCTGCGCCTGCCGACCTTCTTCTGCGCGCCGAACTTCTCCTTCCTCATGGTCGCCGACGCCTACGACGCGGTGCGCGCCGTGCCGGGCGTGACGTCGGTGGACGTGCGGCTGGCCGACCACCACGCCGCCGACGAGATCAACGGCGGGGTGGCGGCGCACGCCGGCTTCGTGCAGACCTTCGCCGGCGAGGCGACCGAGGAGCTCGACGACCTGCGCGCGGCCTTCCTGCGCAAGGCGGCGCTGGCCGGGCAGGACCGCGTGGCCCGACCGCTCGTCGACGCCGGCGCGACGCCCGCCGACCTCGCCGCCCTGACCCTCGGCGAGGTCCCGGACTCGGTGGACCTGCGCAGGATGCGGCAGCGCCGGGCCGCCGTGGGGCTGCCCGCCGACGACGACGCGCCGCTGCTCGTCGACGTCGACAGCGGCCTTCGGGTGCCGGTCGAGCGGGTGCCGCTGCACCTGCGCCGGGCGCGGCTGACCCGCACCGGCATCGAGGTCAACGGCGAGCACTGCCGGGCGCTGCTCGCCACCCGCTACGAGGCACCGCGGGTCGTCGCGGCCGGCTGACCTCCCCGCGGCAGGACGCCGGCCCGGCCCCTCGAGGGGCCGGGCCGGCGTCGTGTCGAGGTGCCGGTCACCGCACCGCGGCGGAGATGCCGTACTGCCCGAGCCGGCGGTACAGCGTCGCCCGGCTCAACCCGAGCTCCTCGGCCGCCTGACGGACCGTGGTACCGGGCCGGGTGAGCACCTGCACGATCGCGTCGCGCTCGACCGTCTCGATCCGCGTCAGCCGGCGCCGCGGCGCGGAGAGCACCTCGGCCGGCAGGTCACGCACGTCGACGACGTCGGCGCGGCGGGCGGCGGCACCGACGGCCCGCACGAGCTGCTCGACGTTGCCTGGCCACGGACACGCACTCAGCGCGCGGGCGGCGGCCGGTGTGAGGGCGACGTCGCGGCCGCGGGCACGGCGGGCGGCGTGCCGGGCGAGCACGAGGACGTCGTCGGGGCGCTCGCGCAGCGGCGGCACGTGCACGACCGTCTCGACGAGCCCGGCCAGCGGGGCGGGGACGTCCTCGAGGGTCTCGGCAGTGAGGGAGAACGGCGTGCCGGGCAACCGGTCCTCCTGCGGACCGCGCGCGCGATGCAGCAGCGGACCCAACCGCTCGGCCGCCCACGTGGGCAGCCGGTCGACGTCGCGCACGACGACCGCCGTGTGCGGTTTGCCGAGCTCCGGCGACCACAGCGCCAGCCACGGCTCCACGTCCTGCGGCCCGGGCGGCCCGGCGGACAGGATGCGTGCACGGGGCAGTGCCCGCCGCTGCGCCTGGGCCAGCAGCGTGGCCCGACCGGCGCCGCCCTCGCCGACGGCGGCGACGACCCGGCCGGCCCGCATCCCCCGCTCGGCGACCGCGAGCGCGTCGGTCCACCCGCGTGAGAGCTCACGCACGGTGCCGGCGGCCGGCTCGTTGTCGACGCGGAAGACCCGGCCCACGGGGGCCGGTCGCGGCCGCCTCCCGTGCGACCGCGCCAGCATCAGCGCCGACGCGGTGCCGGCCGCGGACTGCGCGAGCGCGAGAAGCAGCCCGCCGGGGAACGACGAGCGGGTCGTCAGGTTGACCGCACCCTCCAGCCGGCCGGTGACCGGGTCCAGGACCGGGACGGCCGCGCACGTGTAGGCGCCCAGCGGCAGCGCGTAGTGCTCCTCGTGGCGGACGACGGTCGGCACCCGGTCGGCCAGCGCCAGCCCGAGCCCGTTGGTGCCGGCGGTCCGCTCGGAGAAGGCGAAACCCGGCGCCAGATGGACGGCGTCCAGCGCCCGCAGCAGCGACCTGTCGCCGCTGCGCCGGTCGAGGACCAGCCCGTCCGCGTCGGTGAGGATCAGCGTGACCGGCTCGTCGGCGAGGGCCGACTGCAGCTCGGCGAGCACCTGCCGGCCGCAGGCGGAGAACAGCGAGTCGTCGGCCGGGCTGCCGGTGAAGGCCGGCTCGATGCCCTCCCGCGGCACGCCGTACTCCAGGCTGCGCCGCCATGACGCCATGAGCCGCTCACGCGGTGGCGCACCGCCCGCAGACGATCCTCCGTCGCGCACCACGTCCCCTCCACTGTCACGGCTGTCCGCCGAGGCCCTCAGGCTCAGGCTGCGACGCGTCGGACGTGCCCGCTGCGCGAGGTCTCACATTGAGACACCGCACGGGTGGGCCGCGGCGGCCGGCCTGCCTACCTTTCGGCAGTGGCGTAGGTCACGCCTCGCCGTCCCCCCACCGCGCGAAAGGGCTGCACTGCCATGAAGAGCTTCCTCGGAGTCGGCATCTCCGTCGGCGTCCTCGCCGGCCTGTGGACGCAGGTGAGCATCGAGCTCACGCTCGTCACCTGGGTCGCGTTCGTCGCCTGGGCGACCTTCTTCGCCGCCGGCGGCGGGCGCGAGGGCTTCACCAAGGGCCTCGCAGCCAACCTGTCCGGCGTGGCCTGGGCGTGGGTCGCCAGCCAGGTCCTCGAGCAGGCGACGTTCACGGGCGCCGTCGCCCTGGCCGTCACCGTGCTCGCGTTCGTGCTGTGCGTGCAGGCGGCACTGCCGCTGCTGTCGTTCATCCCCGGCGCCTTCGTGGGCACCGCCGTCTTCTTCGGCACCTCCTTCGACCTGGCCGGCACCGTCCTGGCACTCGTCATCGGCGCGGGCCTGGGCTGGTTGTCGGAGGTGCTCGCGGCGCGCATCCAGGCCGCCGTCGACGGCCGCGGCGCGCGGCTGCCGGAGGCGCAGGAGGTCGCCTGACCCGCTGACGGCGCCGGCCGCGCCGTGAAGATCGCGGCCGGCACCACGACCGGCGGCTGCGCCGGGGACCGCCTACGCGACCCGGCGCAGCCGCGCGATCGACAGGCCGTTCT